>CBDLTN010000001.1:0-68776 GCA_965306065.1 uncultured Sulfurospirillum sp.
ACTATGTATTGTGCAGGCGGGACCCATCCAGCTGTATCAATATAATTATTATCTTCAAATGCTGCATATATACCGTGAATATTTAAAGTATCACGAGCATCTCGCATATGATCTAAATAATTTTCTTTCTCGTATGATATATTTTCTAAAGTTTTCGCAAGATTTTCAATAACAAGACGTTTTTCACGAATAAAAGAATCAGCTTTATTTTTTTCTTTATCAGTTATTGATTTTATACGATAATTAACATCAGATTGAATGTTATGTTTTGCTTCATAATAACCTATCATACTTAAACTGATTGTAATTATAGTAACGATAAGAGAAATAGCGATAAGAATCTTGGTTCTAATATTCATGATTGCTCCCTTGATAAAAAGATAATTTATTGTATTAATTTAATGAGTAGTATCAATACTAATTGTAGTATTGATACTTTGATAATAGTTTGAATTGTATTTATCCGTAACGATATTCTATACCGAACGTTCCATTTGGATATTCCCATTTTTTTAATATGGTTTTACCACATAAAATACGACATGTTCCGCATTCTAAACAACCTGCATAATCAAAATGAAAATTGCCATTTTCATCCCTTTTGTACAAACCAGCAGGACATGCAACTTCAAGTTTTTTAAATTCATTTAAATCAGGATTATCTACTAACTCAATATGAGCTTCACCTTCATCAACAAAAAACTTATTGACACCAAGTTTAACATCAACATTTACTGAATTTTTCATATCGATTTCACTCCTTTAAATCCATCTTTAAGTAGGTTCATAAATCCAACTTTTTTTAGATGAGGCATCATCGTTTTACGCAATGGTTGACTAGGTCCATTTACAGTAAACATACCTTTCATAATTCCCGTTGCCATTTGCGGATAATCATTAAACATACGTTTGTTATCTAAGAATTCTGGTAAATCTTTATATAACTTTAAATCTTTCATAACAAAACTATTGTCTAACTCTTTAGTATAAGCACTAAGTCCAGCTTCACTAAAGTCATTTTTTTCTTTTGCAGCAATGATTGCATTTGCTGCTGCTTCTCCTGAAGCAAAAGCTAAATCCATACCACGAACAGTGTAACCAACATTAAGACAAAGTCCTGCTGCATCACCTGCAAGAAGTACACCATCACCTACCATTTTTGGTAACATGTTATAACCACCTTCAGGTACAACGTGCGCAGAATACTCAACACTCTCTCCACCGCTAACCAAAGGCTTAACACTTGGATGATTTTTAAAATCTTCTAGCATTTGAGGTATACTTTTACCTGCTTTTTCAATATTATGGAGTCCAAATACAACTCCTAATGAAATACTGTCTTCATTAGTATAAATAAATCCTCCACCCATGTACCCATCAGAAGGCATGCCTGCAAAAAGACAAGCAGCACCCTCTTTATCAGTACAAGAAAAGCGATCATTTACCTGTTCTTTTGTTAATTGAATAATCTCTTTTACACCAACAGCACAGTTATGAGGAGTAACTTTTGAAACCATTCCTAGTTTTTCACCTAAGATAGAATTTACACCATCAGCAAGAACTACAACATCAGCTTCCATCTCTTCACCGCCAGCAACAACACCACATACCTTTCCATCACGAGTTATAATATCATCGACTCGAATCCCAGGAATAATGCCAACACCAGCTTCTTCTGCTTTATCTGCTAACCATTGATCAAACTTTGTTCTTAAAACAGTGTATGAACGACTTGCATTATTATCATCCTCAGGAGCAGCATAATCCATAGTCACACTACTCTTCTCATCTATAAAGGATATCTTCTCATGAACAATAGAGCGTTCAACTGGGGCTTCTTCTGCAAAATTAGGAAAAATCTTTTCAACACTATGGGCATACAGTCTACCACCCGTCATATTTTTTGATCCACAAAAATTTCCTCTTTCTATAATAAGAGTTTCCAAACCTGCTTTTGCAAGAAGATAACCAGTAACACAACCAGCTAATCCACCACCTACGATAATCGCATCAAATTTTTCTTCAGCCATAATCTACCTTAAATGAAATTTATCTATTACTGCTTAAGAGCATTTATTACTGCAGGTAAAATCGTATAAAGATCCCCTACAATGCCATAATCAGCATAGTCAAATATTGGTGCATTTTTATCTTTATTAACAGCTACAATTATCTGTGAATCTTTAGCACCTACCATATGTTGAATTTGTCCTGAGATACCAACTGCAAAATAGATTTCAGGTTTAGCCATTACACTTGATATTCCAATGTAACGCTCGTGTTCCATCCATTTTTCACCTTCTGCAATTGGACGTGAACAACCAAGCTCAGCTTCCATAGCAGAACAAAGTTCTTCTGCAATTTTTATATCTTCTTCTTTAGCAATACCACGACCAATAGCAACGATACGCTTAGCTTTGTTTAAATCAACACTACTTCCCTCTTTAGGACGACGATCAATACACTTAATACTATTAGTAGTTTCTTCAAAATCTACAGATTTTGCCTCACCAGTTTTTGAGCTATCAGCTTCGCTTCCTTCATATACACCACCTGCAATTACAGTAATAGCTACATCTGTTTTGATTAACTCTTCACTAATAGCAAGTCCACCATAAGCCATATGCTTACACTTAACGCCATCATCGTTTACTTCGATATTAGATACTTCTGTAACAACACCAGCATCCAACTTAGCTCCAAGTAAAGAAGCTAATGCTTTACAACGTCTAGTTCCTGGCATCAATACTAGTGATTTCCCCTCACCCATAGCGATGACTTTTGCAATTGTATTAACATAACTCTCTACTATTTTAGAAGAATCATATTCTCCTAAACAATAAACTTCAGTAGCTCCTAAAGCATATGCATTTGTTACCTCATCAGAACCAATGACAAAAGCAGAAACTTTTTCGCCTAATTCTAAACCACCAGCAATAACTTCAGCTAAACGTGAAGAAGCATCACTAAAAACCCATACATTAGATAATTTATTCATTTTATGCTCCTACTACTAAATGATTTTACGTAAATGGCTAACAAACTCAGCAATCTTATCATCAGCATCGCCTTCAATAATAATGTGTTGTCGCTCTTTTTTCTTAGGTGCTTTTATATCAACTAACTCTACTAAATTTGCAGCTTCTTCATCGATACTTATAGCATTAACAGGTTTCTTACCTGCTCCAATAATTGCCTTCATTCCAGGAATCGTAGGCTCATTGATATCAGCAGAAACTGATATAACGGCAGGGAAAGGAACTTCTAAAACTTCTATTTCATTTTCTAAAGCTCTTTCTACAACTAACTTATCACTCTCAATAGAGACAATTTTACTTACACCATTAAGCGTTGCTACATTTAATAGAGCTCCTAGTCTTACACCTGTTTGCTGTGCGTAAATATCACCCGATCCATCTCCACAAATAACAAGGTCAAAACCAATATCTTTTGCAGTATCTGCTAATACCTTCGCAGTTTGATGTGGTAAAATATTTTCATACTTTTCATCTGCAACTACAACTAATTCATCAGGTCCACGAGATAGCATATCTTTACGTGATTTTACATTCTCCAAAGATTTACCTCCCACACTTACTGCAGTGATAGTAACTTCTGGATTAACTTTTTTGATTTCAACTGCTGTTTCAATAGCGTTAAGATCAAATTGACTAATCTTTGGTGCTGCCTTACTCATATCTAAGTTACCATCAGATTTAACTGTGATATCTTGATCTTCTGGTACTAATTTACAACCAACTAAAATTTTCATTTAGATCTCCTTTCAATACTTATTTTCATAACTCAACCAGATTAAAAATAATCATGATTTTTTTATAATCAAAATAATACATTAATCACGATTATTTGTCAAGCTTTTTAATTAATTTTTTTTAATTTTCTCTAAGTATTGAAATATTTTTTTATTTATTAAATGTATTGTTATCTATTTAAAATGGCAAAGTACATAGCAGCACCTAATATTTTATGTGTAGCTCTGCTAAAATGCCATTCATCCCAAAAATAATAAGTATCAGGATCTCCACTATTTGTTAAAATCTCTGGATATGTACTTTGGTACTCTTTACTTAATTGAGAAATTCCATACTTTTTTGGGTTACTCACAATATCGTTACTTACTATAGTATGATCAAACAACACTATTGATATATCCAAATTTTTTTCAAGGTTGGAAAGAGTTCTTGGAAGAGTTTCATTTATTGTATCAACAAATATTTTTGCAAAATCAGTTCTCTTCATAATTATCTCATATGGAACAAGAGACAAGTCACTACTATTAACAACAAAGAAATTTTTTGCTCCTAGCTTTACTAACCTTTTTATAGCAATATTTATATTACTAACTACATTATTTGCCAACTTTTCAATTGTGCCTGTCTTGTTAAAATCCATATGAGCAAAATAATCATTTTCACTTGCAAATATAAAATACAATGCATTAGTATCTATTTGGTTTACATGTAAACTATTTTCAAATTTATCAACTTGTCCTAACAGCCCTGTATTTCCAAGATAATCCATCCATGTAGAATAATTTTTATCTCCTGAAGTGGCACCACCAGTTGCATAGTTTATTAATCTTGTACCTAATTTTTTTGCCATAACTTCAACTGCTGTGTATCCATTAGAGTATCTATTGTTCCAGTACAATCCTTCAGTGGGTTTTATAAATGAATCTTTTGGACTATTTTTGTGCTCAACGATAGCTGAAGATGTTTTTCTTGCTTCCCCGTTATCTGAATAACTATTTCCAAATGCAACTATTTGAGTTATTTTTTTTACATTATTGATTGCCGACATGTTATTTCCTATATAGTAAATTAAAAAAGATGGCCCATTTGCTCTTTTTTTATTTTTAAATAATTTGCATTGTATTTATTAACCGGCATTATAATAGGCATTCTCTCAACAATATCTACTCCATTAAGTGACTCTATTTTTTTAGGGTTGTTAGTTAATAATTTAATTTTTTTAATTTTGAAATGTGCTAGTATAAATTCAACTGCTTCATAACTACGTTCATCCGTTTGAAAGCCAAGTTGATGATTAGCCTCGATAGTATCATATCCTTGATCTTGTAGTGCATAAGCATTTACTTTATTTAATAAACCAATATTCCTTCCCTCTTGTCTTAAATAAATAACCATTCCACCAGATTTACCAATTATCTTTAAAGAGTGTTCTAGCTGATCTCTGCAATCGCATTTTAAAGAACCTATAGCATCACCTGTTAAACATTCACTGTGAACTCTTACTATTGGTATTTCATTAAGGTGTTCACTAAAAATAACTAAATGTTCTTTTACTCCCTCTTGAAACACTTGAATTTTAAATTGCCCAAACTGGGAAGGGAGCTTTGAAACGTTTGAAATATTAATTCTCATTTTATTATCCAATCTTCATTCAAAAATAAACATCGTGTTTATTTTATAATCATGATTTATTTTTTGAATATTACAACTTTTCGAATAAATTGTCAAGCAAGAGTTTATTGATATAAATACTATTTATTATTGATATAAATACTATTTATTATTGATATAAATACTATTTATTAAAGAATACATCTTTCATAATTAGCTTCCAGTCTTTATTAAAAACTTTTTTTATATATTTATTTCTATGTGGTAAAAGGCATTTTGTACAATCTTGATGTATCTCATTTCCAGCTTTATATGCAGAACCAAACTTCGAGTTTATAAAACAATAACTTTTTATATCTGAATCATTTTGAAGCCTAAATTCTGGACAAGCACAAAGATAGCAATTAAGATTTTTCATATCATGACATTTTTTATTTTCTTTATATAATAAACAAAAATAAGGTTCATTTTTTTGCATATTTTCATATAAAAAGTATTCTATTAATTCATTTTCACTTAATGAGTAAAGTTTTTGAACAAGCTTTTGATGCTTTTTTGAATGATTTTCAATCCAAGATATATATGTCATTTTATTACCTAATATAAGTTTTTTATAGAATTATAATAATATTATAGTATAATTCTTAATATTTATCTACGAAAGTACTTACAATGAACACCAAAAAATTTAGAAAACCAGAAGTATTTACAATTTCTATTGCACACTTTATGCACGATATATACTCATCTTTTTTAGCACCACTTCTACCTCTTCTTATAGAAAAGCTTGGTATGAGCCTTTTTATGACAGCTTTTTTAGATATAGCCCGTCGTATTCCTTTTCTTCTTAATCCATTTTTAGGTCTACTTGCAGAAAAAACTGGACTAAAATACTTTGTTATTCTAACACCTGCAATAACGGCTATTTCAATGAGCCTTGTAGGACTTGCAAACTCATACATTGCCCTTGTTATACTGATTTTTGTTGCAGGTATTAGTGCTGCTTTATTCCATGTCCCATCTCCTACTATGATAAAAGAAGCCAGTGGTGATAGAGTAGGAACTGGTATGAGCTTTTTTATGGTTGGAGGAGAGAGTGCAAGAACACTTGGTCCTCTTATTGTAACAGCTGCTGTTTCATTATGGGGACTTGAAGGAATTTATAAACTTATGCCATTAGGTATCTTAGCTTCTGTTATCTTATATATAAAACTAAAAGATTTTGATACAAATAGACCTCTTCAAAAACCAAAAGAAAAAGGTGATACAAAAAAACTTCTGAAAACCTTTAAACCTTTTTTCTTAGTTCTTGGAGGATTTTTGCTTTTTCAATCAGCTATGAAAAGTGCTCTTACACTTTATCTACCAGTCTATCTTGTAAACCAAGGTGAATCTCTGTGGTATGCTGGTATTTCTATCTCTGTACTTCAACTTTTTGGTGTTATTGGAACACTTATTGCAGGAAATATATCAGATAAAATTGGAAGAAAAACTACTCTTGTAATAGCTAGTTTTGGTATGGTTATAAGCATGGCTCTTTTTATTCTTTTTAATACTATTTTTATTCTACCTCTTGTTGGTCTGTTTTTATTTGCTACAGGACCAGTTCTTATGGCAACTGTTCAAAGTACAAGCTCACATATGCCTACTTTTATGAACAGCATGTATATGTCCATAAACTTTGGGGTTAGTGCAAGTATAGTTTTTGGAGTTGGTTTTTTAGGCGATTATTTAGGACTTTATTCAACTTATATTATCTGTAATATTATGGCATTAGGTTGTATACCTATGGCTTTTTTACTTACTAATTATATTCGTTAAGTTATTTTTGTTGCAATTTCTTTAAACTTATCTTTTAACACTATAAAAGCATCAACAAGAACAGGGTCAAAATGAGTTCCTCTTGCGTCTATTATAATTTGTTCTGATTTTTCATATGAGATAGAATCTTTATAAACCCTTTTACTTATAAGTGCATCATATACATCAGCCAGTGCCATCATCCTTGCTTCTAGTGGTATCTCTTCACCTTTTAAGCCATTGGGATAACCTTCTCCATTCCATTTTTCATGATGATAATAAGATATACGCAATGCTGTTTTTAAAAACTCATTGTCTTCATGCTCTCCTAAAGCATTTTCTAAAACCTCTTTACCTATTTTTGGATGTTCTTTCATTATTTCAAACTCTTCTTCTGTCAATTTTCCCGGTTTTTTCAAAATGTTATCAGGAATAGCGACTTTCCCAATATCGTGAAGAGGACTTGCTCTATATACAAGAGAGATAAACTCTCTTGTTACTACGTCTTTATATATCTTATTTTCATATAAATATTCACTCAAACAATTAACATACTCTTTTGTTCTTTTAATATGTGCTCCAGTTTCTGTATCTCTACTCTCTACAACTAATGCCATACTATCAATAGCACTTGAGTGTGCTTTAGTTAACTCTTTATAAAAAATCTGTTTTTCTGTGTAATTGATAACTACCAATATAATATTGATTGTAAAAAAAACTATTCCAAAAGGAATTAAAAAATATGCTGATGATATATATACATTTTGGCTCAACATTACTAATGATAATGCGAAAAAAGAAGTGATTACTGATATAAAAACCACTATAATTTTTATTTGATTTTTTATGTACATGTAAAAAAGAAGAATTATAGAAAACAAGATAGAGAGTAAAATATTTACTTTTTTCATAGTAGGTAGCTCATACCTTAAAACATCGTTTAATATATTATCTACTAAAGTTGCATGAATCTTAACACCTGATAGATTATCTCCACTTGAAACTATATATCTATCATGAAGACCCACTGCTGATGTTCCAACAAAAACAAACTTTCCTTGTAATATTTTTTTATCTACTTTACCCAAAAGCAAATCAACTGCTGAAACAGTTTTATACCAACTTTTATCATAAAATTTTAATAAAACTTCTTTATTCTCACCCGTTTGTATCACATGGTCTAGTATAGAGACACTTTTTTTATCTATTGTTACTTTATCTATACTCATAAGACTAGCAAGTCCAAGAGTTGGAACTATATTATCTTTGTATTTCATGAAAAGTGGTAATCTTCTAAATACTCCATCTGAGTCTTGTGAAGAATTTATAAACCCTATATTAGCACTGTTTTTTTGAATTTTTTGGATATTACATAATATATTTTTTGCTTCATATCCTATATTTGAACTATCATTTACTTGAATATTTTGTTTTGGCAGTATACATTGTGAATGTTTTTTAATAGTATTACTTAAATAAACAGCAAGTGTAGTTTTTGAATTACTTAATACTCTTGTAAATACCTCATCACTATCAAGTAAGTTTTTGGGTAAACCCTTTACACTTACATTTGTTCCAAAATATTTTTTATAAAACTCTATCATGTTATTTGGAGATGTTTTATCAGTTTCCGGAAAAATAATATCTAGCCCGATAGATGAAGGGTTTGCACTGTTTATATTATGAATAAGCTTTGCTAGTATAACTCTAGACCAAGGCCACTGCCCCATATAATCTAAACTCTTTTCATCAATATCAACTACTACAACAGAACTTTTTGAATTTTCCTCACTTGCAATAATATTGCTAGAGAAGTCATATATTTTATAATCAAGCTGTTCTATAATCTCGCTTCTAAATAAAAGAAGATTAAATCCAACTATTAAAAAAAATCCAAAAAGTGCTTTTGAATATTTCATAACTATTTTATAAATATCTCAACACGGCGATTTTTTGCTTCTGCTACATTATCTTTAGTCGGAACCAACAAATCACTCTCACCGTATGATTTAACTTTTAGGTTAGTTAAATCTACATTTGAAGAAAGCACCCAACTTTTTACATACTTTGCACGTTCAAGTGCCAATTTCGTATTGTATTGACTTGAACCTTTTGTATCTGTATGCCCTATTATATTCACATCACAAGGCATTCTTTTTTTTATTTGTATCAAAATATACGGCAATTTTTCTTTTGAGGCATCAGTGAGTTCATTTGAATTATTTTTAAAATATAAGTTTACATGTATAGGTTCTAAAGGCATTGCTTCGATTGCACTTTTAAACTTTTTGTCAATCTCTTCTTGACTCATTGTCTTAATTTTACTTGGAGCTTCCCTTTTTGAAGTTAAACTTACATATTGCCCTGCTTTATATATAGTAGTTGAGCCAGCTTCTGTCTGAACCACTATTGCATTTTGTTTATCTCCACTATCAGCTAAAACTATAGTTGTTGTAGTTTGTGTATTCATTAAAGAAGCCACAAACATAATAACCCATGTGGCAATTACAGCTACTTCCATTACTTCACCTCCACATAAAACTTAGTCCCACGAATACCAATAGTACCCTCAGGAATTCTGAACCTTACAGATTCAGGCGAAAGCTTTCCTATTTTTCCAGATTCAAATGTAGCTAAACCTTTTGACATATCAATATCAAATGAAAACTCCTTTTGGGAAGGTCTAAAAAGATATTTATTTATAGATAAAACACTGTTTTCTCCAAGAGAGATTATAGTTCCATCATCAAATATCATACCAACACTACTATTTTTTTTAGTAATGATAATATCACTCTCTTTAATTTTTTTTCCAGCAAATAGTTTTTGTATATTCTCCGATCTTTTAACAAAAACTTCACCAGAAACTTTTTTAACTATTGCAACATCACTAGCAAAAACAAATGATAACAATACTGACATGATAAAAAAAATACGAAACATATTAGCTCCTTTTAATATTATGTTACTCTTTTGTCTCTTAAGTTTAACTCAATACTAAGCTTTGTCCTTCAAATTTTTTTACTTCTGCTACGATGTTACTATATTCATAACCAATGTTTTTCAACCTTTTTACAAGCCTAGTAGAATCACACTCTTTTACAGCTATTAACAACCCACCAGAAGTTTGTGCATCATAGAAAAATATTTCGTTTTTGTACTCTTTTTTTGCATTTACATGTAAAGAGATATAGTCTTTATTATTATATGTTCCAGCTGGAATTATTCCCATATTTGCCAACTCTATAGCTTCATCCATAATTGGAATAGCATCAAAATCAAATTCTAATGTAAAATTTTTGCCACTCATCTCATAAGCATGTCCTGCAAGACCAAAACCTGTTATATCAGTACAAGCACTCACATCAAATTCTCTCATAATTACTGATGCTTTATGGTTTAGTTGGGCTAATATATCCGCTGTTTTACGAACAGATTTTTCCTCTAACATATCTGCTTTTATAGCAGTTGTTAAAACTCCCATCCCAATTGGTTTTGTTAGTATTAAAACATCTCCAACTCTAGGAGTATTGTTTCTATAAATCTTTTTTGGATGTACAAAACCACTAACGCTAAGACCATAAGTCATCTCAGGAGTCTCTATAGTATGCCCGCCAACAATAAGTCCACCACACTCTTTTACTTTACTAAGTCCGCCTTGAAGAATCTCTCCTAAAACTTCTTTTGGATGATTGCACCCATCAAAACCTACAAGATTAAGTGCAGTTGTTACATCGGCTCCCATTGCAAATACATCACTAAGAGAGTTTGCAGCAGCAATTTGACCATATATATAAGGGTCATCCACCACAGGAGTTATATAATCTACTGTTTGTACTAATGCTTTAGTATCATCTATTTTATATACGCTTGCATCATCACTACTATCAATTCCTACTAAAAGATTTTCATCTTTACATGTAAGAGTACTAATAACTTTTGTAAGCTCACCCGGAGCCAGTTTAGCAGCTCAACCTGCAGCTTTTACATACTTAGTTAATTTGTGTTTATTGTTCATTATAGTGTTATGGTTCCTTCTGAATTCAAGAGTGAATCAACTGTACCGTAAGCATTACCTACCATACCAACTTTCAATTCATCACCTAATTTATAAAAATCTAAACATATACCACAAGAAAATATTTCAACTCCTCTATCTTCAAGCATCTTTAAAACTCCAATTACATCAGAATCTTCTGCAGCAGTAGTTAAAAATACAGCTCTGTTTACACATAATATAGTTTTAGGCAGTTGTGGAAGTTCTAATATAGTCTTTAAAAAACCAACTATTAGCATTGCTCCTAGTTCATTATCACCAACTTTATCATCTTTTAGAAAAAGAACTTTATTTAAAAAATTCTCATCTTTTTTAGGTGTTGCAACTTCACAAGCAAAACCTTTTACTATAGTTATTTTTATTGAACCATCTTCTACAATCTCATCACTTACATTAAAACCTTCATTTTTTGCAAATCTTATCACGTTTTCTTTTGAAGCATTTGAATTTACTAATACTTCTAATATAGAGTCATCTTCTAAGAGCTCAAGTGATTTTTTTGTATTTATAACTGGTTCTGGACACGCCAAATCTCGGCAATCTATTTTCATTATTATCTCCATTATTTATTGTTTTTTATTTAAGTGTGACAGATAACTCTCTGAGCAAGAGTTTTAGCTAGTGTAAAATTGTTTTCACTAGTTTTGTGTAGAAAATTATTGTCTGCCTAAACCTTAGGCCTCTTTGTATGTAGAGGTAGTTAAAAAACTACCTTTTATTTCATGTTTTCATTTATCCATGCAGTAGCATCTTCTACTGTTGGAAATTTATGAGATTTTGCAACTTGAACTGAACCTTCGTAAAAACGAATTCTTATTCCATCTTGAACCTCATCAATTTTTATACGAGTAATTCTTCCCGCATTTAGATATACTCTATCGTTTAACTTAACAAACATATTTTCTCCTTTTTTAAATTTATAAAATGTATTGTAGCACTATTTTATAAATCTTGCAAACCCCTTAAATGTGCAGTTTTGGCACATTTACAGTGTCCACCAACGAACATTGGTTGTATCAATGTTAACATAAATTTTATCACCAGGTAAAAATCTCTGTTTTTGCATTACTTCTTTACATATACGACTATTAAAATTTACTCCACCTATAGTAAATTCTATATAAAGATCATCAAAAGAGTGTTGCTTTCCAATAGAAGAGACTACTCCTTCTAAAGACTCATCATTTACCATATCTTCATAGTTCTCTCTACAAATACTAATTGCACTTGAATCTATCATTACTACAGAATCTCTTTTTTTAGATGCGCTATTTTTTATTGTTAATGATTGCCCGTCTAAAAAGTACTTAACTAAATTTTTATTCTCATCTTTTTTCCAAGGGGCAAAAAGAAGATTTACATTACCACTCTCTATCAAGTTTCCTTGAAACAGTGCCACACGTTTATCACAAATTTGATTAAGCCACTTATGATCATGACTAGAGATAAAAATAGTGGTATTCCATTTTTGTTTAGCAATAAGTATAGCCTCTTTAATCAACTGAGCAGAATTTGTATCTACACCAGTAGTAGGTTCATCTAAAATTAAAACCTTTGGACGCAAAATAAGCCTAGCAGCTAATGCTACTCGTTGTGCTTCACCACCTGAGAGTTGACTCCATTTACGTTTTGCAAAAGATAGATCAAGCCCAACAATACTTAGAGCTTCATCTATTTTTTCTTTTAAATTACATGTATCTTTTCTAAGTTTTAATCCATAGGCAATATTCTCAAATACAGATCGTTTTAATAAATATGGATTTTGAGGAACCATTATGACATCTTGCCTCATTTTAGTGTCAATTTTTTTAGTATTTATACCATTGAATGTTAAATCACCAACAGTTGGTTTATCAATAAATGAAAGCAACGAAAAAAGCGTTGATTTTCCACTTCCATTAGGTCCAAAAAAACCAATAATCTGATTTTCTTCTAAAGCCAAATTTTCAATTCCAAGAACTTTTTTTCCATCATAGTGCTGTTCTACATTGTTTAATTCATAAAGTTTATTCATTATTGTGTCCACCTTCTTTTAAGCATAGATAATGCAATATTAACAGATAACGCTACACTAAATAATACAAGACCAAGAGCAATTCCTGTAACAAATTCACCTTTTCCTGTTTCAAGTGCAATAGCCGTTGTAACAGTTCTTGTGTGATACTTAATATTACCACCTACCATCATGGATATACCTATCTCAGTTACTACTCTTCCATAGGCTGTCATCGCTGCTGTCATTAAACCAAATCTAGCTTCTACCAATGTTGCTAAAAGTATTTGATACTGGTGAGCACCAAAGCCTTTTAAAGATATATATAACCTCTTATCTACCGCTTCAATTTGTGCTGCAGTAAGAGCTATTACAATAGGTAAAGCCAAAACAACCTGTCCTATAATTATCGCTTTTTGCGAAAATAATAAACCATATTCGCCAAATGCTCCTGCTTGAGAAAGCATTGTATAAGCAATCAAGCCTATTACTACAGTTGGTAAAGCCAATAAAGTATCCACCATTGTCCTTACAATAGCTTTTCCCGGGAAATTATAGTATCCCAGAAAAAAGCCTAAAGGAAGTCCAATTAGTAGACTGATAAATAAAGACCAAGAAGAAACTGTTATAGTAGCACTAATAGCAGAATAAACACTTTCATTGCCTGATAACAGTAACTCTATAGCTTCATGAAAACCATCACTAAATAGATTCATTATTTATTATTTTCTACTTTTGCGCATTTGGGATAAAAAGTGCTTGTCCAAGTAGTCTAAAATCTGCAATAACTTTTTGAGTTGCTGGAGATACTACCCAGTTAGTAAACTTTTTAGCAAGTTTTGGTTGTACGTTTGAGCATTTGTCTTTGTTAATTGAAACAACAGAATATTGATTAAATAAAGACTTATCTCCCTCTACAACTACTTTCATAGTATTTGCATCACCTTTTTGAGACATATACTTAATCCAAGTACCACGATCAGTCATTGTATATCCACCCTTCTCAGAAGCCATGTTAATTGTTCTTAGCATTCCTTGTCCAGTTTGTACATACCAACTAGAAGCTGATTTTGCATCTACATTTGCATTTTTCCATAAAGAAAGCTCTTTTTTGTTTGTTCCAGAGTTGTCACCACGTGAAAAGAATTTTGCATTTTTATCTTTTATTGTTTGAAGTGCAGCACTTGGAGCCATACCAGAAACTGCAGCAGGATCTTTTTTAGGTCCAATTACGATAAAATCATTATACATTACTTGTTGTCTATCACCACCAAATCCAGTTGCAATAAATTTTTTCTCAGAAGCAGGAGCGTGAACAAAAAGAATATCAACATCACAATTTCCACCCATTTTAAGAGCCTTACCTGTACCTGTTGCAACCCATTTAAGCGTTACACCTGTATCTTTTTGAAATTTTGGCGCTAAATAATCTAATAAACCTGTGTTATCTGTACTTGTTGTAGTTGCCATCATAAGTTCGCTCTTTGCCATTATCGAAGATGCTACTAATGCTGATAATCCTAATGCTATTAATGCTTTTTTCATTATTTATCCTAATTGAAATTTTTACTTTGTAATATGCTATTTTTACATATTAATATGTTCACGTATACACGCACCTAAGGGTCGTTATCTGTTTTTTTACTTAAATTCTTTTTTGTTTCTTGGTTTTAAGAAAAGTTCTTTAAAACGTTCATTTGCATACTCTTCTATCTCTTTTTGTAATAACTTATAACTATTAATAAATTCATCTGCTTTAGGAGTCAATTTACTTCCTCCTTGCTCTCCTCCACCTTTATGTGATTCGACTAAAACATCATCTAGATTTTTTTGTAATATTTTTACATGAGTCCATGCTTTTTTATAATTCATTCCAAGTTTTTCAGCTGCTTTTGCAATTGAGCCTTCTTGTTCTATAAGCTCTAATACTTCTGTTTTACCTTTACCAAAAAGAAGCTCCCCATTTTCATTCTCTATCCATGTTTTTGTTTTTAAATGAAGTCTTGAACGTTTTTTTTCTTTAAAACATCCTAGTTCACAGTAAGTAACATCTATTTTTTTCTCTTTTAGGGTTCCTCTTATCTTTTTAAGACCAATTCCACCTGCTTGATCTCTAGCATCTTTACATGTAACACGATTTTTATCATCTAGAAATGGCACTAGCTTATCTTCCGCAGCTTTACTATACTCACCAGTTCCCTTTAGATTTCCAAACTGTCCAAGTTCACATCCTGATATACGAACACCTATATCCTTAGCATATTGACCAACTTCATCTATAGGAGTTTTCGTTTTTGCGGAAATTTTAAAAGCATCCTTGCAATCAAGTTTGCCTTGTTCATTTAAGTACTCATTAATAGTATTTTTTAAATCAGTCATTTTAATTTTATCCTTTGTGCATTACGATAAATATTCATCTTATCACCTCTTACAAAACCTATTAGAGTTAAACCAAATTTATCGGCTATATTAACTCCTCTACAAGTTGATGCTGTACGTGATGCTAATATTGGTATCTGATGCATTACTGCTTTTGCCACCATCTCTGAGCTTAATCTTCCACTCACCATTAAAAAACATTTTGTAATGTCAACTCCTGCAAGTCGAGCTTTTCCAACTGCTTTGTCTATTGTATTGTGCTGAGCTATATCTTCACCTATAAAATAAGTATCATCATCATAATACACTTTAGCTGTATGAACACATCCAGTTTGTTCGTACAATGGACATTGTGTATAAAATTTTCCCATCTCTTCAAAAAGTAAAGTTGAATCTATATTAAAATTATCTCTCATAACAGCTGCGTCTATTGCAATTTTCGATATCTGAGTACTTACTGCACGTCCACAACCACTAACAATTACACCCTCTAAATCCAGCCTGTCTATATTTTTTTCTAATACTTTTGCACCAATATGTACTTGAAATGTTTTAGTATCTACATCATATGTTTCTATTTTATCTATGTCTTTTATATCTTCTATGATGTCTTCGCTCATAAGATAACCAACAGCTAACTCTTCTAAGTCAACTGGTACTGCCATTAATGCACCAACATTTTTGCCATTTACTATTATCTCTAATTTTACTTCACGAATTACAGTATCTTCCATACTGAATTTCTCACTACCTTTTACTTTGGTAGTTTTTATTGGCAATATCTGATCCATTATCTGTCCTAAAAAATTTATTTAAGAATATGTAATTTTTGCACATTATTAAATAAATTTATTTTAAAGGAATGATATTATATTTAACCTTAAAAAATGATTTTAATATATATTTTAAGAATCTATAGTACATTACATACTATAGATTTTATTTAAAACTAGATTTTACCCTGTTTTTTAAGTTTTTTATACCAAGAACTATGTAAGTATTCAACTTCTTGTTCTTCTTTATATCCAGTTATAATACTGTGAATTGCACCTTTAATTGCAAATACAGCCATATAAATATGAACAAAGAAAAGTATTGTTACACCAAATCCTACAACATTATGTAAAATTGCTGATGCTCTAAGTAAATCAATTTGACTCAATCCTGTCATTTCAGTTAACATTGGAATATTAAAATCCATAAAGTACATTGCTGCACCTGTTAAAATCATAACTGCACCACCAAGTGTTGCCATCCAATACCAAGTCTTTTGACCTGCATTAAACTTGCCTGCTGGAACTGGACGTTTTGTTTTTGATAAGTATCCACCTACAATTACCAACCATTTTATATCATCCCAATGTATAAACATGTTTTTCAACCATACTAAAAACATAGGAATAATAACTATTGCAAATGGTATTGTAGCAATCCCATGTAAGTCTTTCATTAACGTTACAAATGTTCCACCACCAAAATACGATCCAAATACCATTATAAAACCTGTCGGGACAAGTACTATAAAAGAGATTGCTGCAATTTGGTGAATTATCCTACTATACAAACTAAATGCATAAATTGGCGTCCCATCATGTGAAAAAACTTTTGGTCCTATTATCACATAATGTAGAACAAACCCTGCTGGAATTACTACTAGTATAAATAAAAAGATTTGAGCAAAATAATTTGCTTGTAGCATCGTAAATATTTGTCCTAGTTTCAACGTACTCTCTTGTCCATATCCTAAGATGTTTTGTACCCTCATAGCATCCCAAATCTGGCTATCAGCTGCAAATGCAGCTGATGCCAAAAATAGGCTTGCGATAAACAATAATAGATATTTTTTCATCACAAATTCCTTCATTATCCGTTATACGCTTTACTCCAGCCATAAGGAGCAGATTGAACACCTTTGCCTTTAGAAGCTATACGAGCACGGTAAATGTTCGCAACATCCTGAGCATCACCAACTATAAGTGCTTTAGTAGCACACATAGCAGCACATACAGGAACTTTTCCTTCAGAAATTAGGTTTTGACCATAAATTTCTCTCTCATGAACTGAGTTAGTCTCAGCAGGACCACCTGCACACATAGTACATTTATCCATTGCACCTTTTGTTCCAAATGCACCATCTCTTGGGAACTGTGGAGCTCCAAAAGGACATGCATATAAACAATAACCACAACCTATACATGTCTCTTTATCATGAAGAACAATTCCGTCCTCTCTGATATAGAAACAATCTACTGGACATACTTGCTCACATGGAGCATCTGTACAATGCATACAAGCTACTGAAGTTGAAAATTCTTTCCCTTCAATACCTTCATTAAGAGTAACAACTTTTCTTCTGCTTACACCTGTTGGAAGCTCATGTGCTTCTGCACAAGCTACAGTACAACCGTCACACTCTATACATCTTTGATCATCACAATAAAATTTCATTCTTGACATTTCACTACTCATTTCTCACCCCCTACGCTTTTTCTATGCGGCATAATCCGCCTTTAGTTTCAGGAATCTGAGTAATAATATCATAACCATAATTTGTAACTGTATTCGCACTCTCACCAACTGCATATGGCTTAGTTCCTTCTGGATACATTGCTGATCTATCTTCACCTTGGAAGTGTCCAGCATAGTGAAATGGAAGGAATACTCTATCTTCAGGAACACTAAATGAATACTTAGCCTTAACTTTGATTTTAGTACCTTCTGGCGCATGTACCCACATCATAGCACCATTTCTGATTCCATGTTGTGCTGCTAAACCTGGGTTTATGTCACAGAACATTTCAGGATCAAGAGCTGCAAGATATTTAGATGCTCTATTTTCCATACCAGCACCATTCATACTAACTAGTCTACCTGTAACTAAGTTAATAGGGAATTCTTTACTCCAATCTTTCTCAGCTTGCTTAGAAACATACTTAGTATCTACTCTATAATGATTTGCTTTATCTTTGTACGATGGGTACTTCTTAGCTAAATCTTGACGAGGAGAATGCAATGGCTCTCTATGAATTGGAATTGGATCAGGGAATGTCCATACTTTTGCTCTTGCTTTTGCATTACCATATGGTGCTATTCCAGCTTCCATACATTTATTTGCAATTATATGAGAAGTATCAACTTTCCAGTTTTTACCAATCTTTTTCTTTTCAGCAGAAGTGAGTTTTATACCAAGAACTTTTTCAATATTCTTAGCTGTAATCTCTGGATAACCATTTTTGTTAGCAGAGTCTTTTGGTGCTGAACCAGCCCCAGCAAGAAGATCATGTCCATCATGCTCAAGACCAAATCTATTTCTAAAGCCCATACCACCTTCTTTAACACTTCTATTAATGTTATATAGAATTGGACTACCACCATGAGTTTCTGTCCATACAGGCCAAGGAAGTCCGTAGTACTCACCTTTCATAGGACCATGTCCTCTAAGGCTAACTTCGTCAAACATATGCCAGTTATCAGTATGGTTTTTAAGTCTTTTATGAGTCCAACCAGTTAAACCGATTGTCTTAATAATTCTTGCGATTTCATCAGTTGCATCTTCAGGGAATTTGTAAGATTTTTTGTTTTCTTTAATAAGCATACCTTTTGTATACTCTTTATGGAAACCTAATCTCTTAGAAAATTCTATCATGATTTCATGATCTGGTTTTGATTCATATAATGGCTCAACAACTTGATATCTCCATTGAGCTGAACGATTTGTAGCAGTAACAGAACCACTAGTTTCAAATTGTGTTGCAGCAGGAAGGATAAATATATCATCTTGTTTGTCAGTAAGAACTGCTGCTTCATTTACAAATGGATCAGCAAGTACTATTAACTCTAAGTTATCAAGAGCTTCTTTTACTTTTGCTTGTTGAGCAATAGATGTTATACCATTACCCATAACAAAAAGTGCTTTTAGATTTGTTCCAGCATTATGAATTTTATCTTCACCTGGTTTACCAGCTAATACACCAGCATACCATCTTGAAAGAGTAAAACCTTTTGCACTCATCATTTTTTTATCTTTAAATCTTCCAGCTAACCACTCATAATCAACTCCCCAAGATTTTGCGAAGTATTTCCATGAACCAGCACTAAGACCATAATAACCAGGAAGTGTATGTGAAAGACAACACATATCTGTCGCGCCCTGAACATTATCATGACCACGAAGGATATTAGTTCCACCACCTTCTTCACCCATGTTACCAAGACAAAGTTGAACGATTGGAGCTAAACGTGTGTTTGATGAACCAATTGTGTGTTGAGTAAGACCCATAGCCCATATTAATGTACCTGGAGTTGACTTAGCGTAAACTCTAGTGATTTGCATTAATTTCTCAACTGAAACACCTGTAACGTCAGATACTTTTTCTGGTGTCCATTTTGCAGCTTCTTTTCTAATATCATCTATTCCATAAACACGGTCATTAATAAATTTCTTATCTTCCCAACCATTTTTAAAGATGATATTTAACATACCATACATAAAAGGAATATCAGTACCAGGTCTGATTTGTGCATAGAAATCTGCTTTTGCAGCAGTTTTTGTAAATCTAGGATCTACAACGATAATTTGAGCATTATTTCTCTCTTTTGCTTTTAAGAAATGCTGAAAACCAACTGGGTGGTTAACTGCAGGATTTGCACCAAAGATGATAATTGCTTTTGAGTTTTGGATATCTCCAAGTGAGTTAGTCATAGCGCCATAACCCCATGTATTCGCCACACCGGCGACTGTTGCACTATGTCAAATTCTTGCTTGATGATCTATATTATTTGTTCCATACATTGCAGCAAATTTTCTAAAATAATATGCTTGCTCTGTGCTCATTTTTGCAGAACCTAAAAATATTGTTGAATCAGGTCCACTTTTCTCTCTTAAGCTCGATAGTTTCTTAGAGATTCTGTCATAAGCTGTATCCCAACTGATACGCTTCCATTGACCACCCTCTTTAACCATAGGATACTTAAGTCTTACCTCTGATCTGACCATATCGATCATATCAGCACCCTTACAACAATGTCCACCTAAACTTACTGGGTGGTCTTGTGCTACCTCTTGTCTAACCCAAACACCATTTTGAACCTCAGCAGTAATACCACAACCAACTGAACATGCAGTACAGATTGTTCTTACTTTCTTTGATCCAGGAAATGGGTTTTTAACCTCATCTTCTGTTGCTGCTCTTGTTACGTTTCCACTTGCAAATGAACTAGTTGCACCGAATGCACCAGCTACAGCTGCCATTTTAAGAAACGAACGACGACCTATTTTAGTCGTTAGAGCATTTTGAGTAGTATTAGTCATACTCAACTTCTCCTTTTTCTATAAAGCTGAACGATAAAAATCATCCCAAGCTTTAGTTTTCTTGTAAGTAATCTCTTTTTTTGGAGATTTCCCTACAACAACGCCATTTGAACTGTATGAGTTACCCGTACTTGCTGTTGCTGCTACTGAACCTACTGCGGCTACTGTACCAACTACTGCGGCTTTCTTTAGAAAATTTCTTCTACTTTCTGCCATACAATCCTCCTTGCTTAGATTTACCTCTTGACACCAAGAAGTTTATAAAATAGACTTTTTATCTACTTTATAAACTTCTTCAAGAGTGAGACCCTCTAAAGGTCTCCTTCTTCTTCTTTCCCTGCAAATGCTTCTTCAGGAATACTACAAGCTTTTATTATTGAATCTGCTGCTTTTGCCTCACGATTACGTTTTCTTCTAGCTGCTTCTTCATCACTTATATATTCACAAGCTTCCGTTTCTTTTTTAATTGGTTTCTCTTTTGGAGCTGGTTTAGCTACATCAAAATAGAGTCTCTCAAACTCTATAAAAGCATTTAAAACCACAGCCAAAGATTTATAAGCATTTGACTTGTCATTTTCATAAAGCGATTCTATGTATTCATCTATAAATTCGTTAATTATTTCTGTAAAAAGACAATGTTGTAAAGTATCATAAGACTTTTCTCCTTTTATAATTAACTCAATTAGTTCATGCATAAAAGTCACTAAAAAGCCAACACTATCTTCACTCTCTTTAAAGTTTTGCTCATCTCTTCTAATTTTTGTTTTTGCTAAAAAGTTTTTTACTTCTAGTCTCTTTTTTCCACTTTCAATTTGTTCATCATAATATGAAGCTGTATTTCTTACAACTTTACTTTCAGGATTGTGAAAAACATCATCATACTCTTGAATAAGCGCATCAACTCCCCCTAAATTTATAATCTCTCTTATGTCCTTTAGTGCCTCTGCTGAATTCTCATCCATAGGATTTGCTATCATGATGTCTAATGCTTCTTCTACACCATCAAATCTATCTTTACCTTCACTAAAAACTAACATTTTGCTAAAAAAACCGTAATATACCGATCTTGCTGGGTTAACTGCCTCTTTATTCATTATAATCCATTCCTTTCATCCATATGAGCCTGTAACATAACTTTAGGTTTACAATCAGCACAACAATAAAGTGTTTTAACTCTTAGCTCATCATCTCCAAATATTGGTTTCATTACATTTGCTATTTTTTCTACTGATTTGTGTGTTGCAAATCCTACTCCACACTCTACGCAGTTAAATATCTCATCTGTTGCTTTTACATTTTGTTTAAAGTAGTCTGGGTTTAAATTTATCTCATCTTTTATTACAGTTAAACAGTTTGTTTCTGGACATACTACTTCACAGTATGTACAATTAGTACAAATTGATGGATTAAATCTTAGTGTATTATCTTCTGGGTGTGCTGTTAGTGCTCTTACATTACATGCTCCAACACAGCTTAAACAAAGTGTACATGCATCTGTATTTATATTTATATTTCCATAGTGAACGTGTTCACCTGTTTTTACAACTCCCAAATCATCCTCACCTACAAGATGTGAAAGACGAGCTGAGAAAACCTCTCTTTTACTCAGTCCGTCTTCGTTTATCCCGTACACACACTCTTTTATTGGGATTATATTTGATAAAGCACTCTTTAACTCTTCTTCGTTCTTACATGTAAAGATTGCTTGTTTACCATACTTTTTCTCAAAGATTTCATTTATGATGCGTATTACATCACCTGTTCCTTTTGAAATGAAGTCTGTATAAAAAACTATTGGGTTTCCACTTGTTTGAAGAAGGCTCATCATATGAGCTTCATGTAAGTATTTTTCTCCCTCTGTTGCTAATGGTAAAACACCTTTTGGAAGTTCTACATGTAAAGAGTCTAATTCCATTTTTCTTGGTATTATTAGTGCTACACTATCCTTATAAAAATCTGTTACTTCTTTAAATGCAACTCTTGGCATTTGAGAGTAGTCTAATGCTCCACTTGGACATACACTTATACAGCCACCACAACCATGACAATCAACATGAGAAAAGTCTAGATGTTTAGTCTCATCTATTTTCAATATTGCTACAGTTGGGCAAACTTCTGCACACTTTCCACATATCTCTGTATTTCTCTCATGGTACTGACAAATACTAGAATCATACTTGATAAAGTTTTTGTATTTATACGTTCCTTGATTTGTTTTTACTGTTTTTATAGTTTTTTCTAATCCTATGATATTAGGATCATAAGTTCCACTTTGTTTCATTGCAAACTGCGGTGCATCTTCCCAGATGATTTGGTCAGTTTCCAAATCTATTAATTCTTCTTCTTTTCTGATAGTCAATATCAGTTGACCAATATGTCCATTTACGTCTACTATATTCATTGAGTTTAGTACTATACATGTAAAGCCTAAACTTTTTAACTCTTCTACTAGTTTATCTTCATTTTCATTTGAAACAATTACTAGTTTATTACCTACTGGTTCTTCATAATCCATATCTTGTGCTAAATCATATGCTGATGCCCTAATATCATATAGTTTCTTTACATTTGTTATTCTTTGGCTTATATCATCTTGTGTGTTTTTTATATAGAAATTTATCTCTGGTGCATATATCTGTGCATTATCATTCTCTATATTTGATACTATATATTCTTTATTATCCAACCCTTTTAACACCTCTATACTCTCGTCTAATGGATACTCTAGTGTTGTTTGGTCACAATATATATACTCTTTGTTCATCTTTACATCCCACATCGGTCAAATCTTATTTACCGTATTGTAGATTTATTTAGTTTAAACTACTCTTAAAAATTTATTTTGAAATACCAATATATAGTCTTTCTAAAGTGTATTTGGACTAAAAAAGTTAATATTCTCTAATTGGTAAAGATATCTTTTCTATCTCTTTTTGTTATTAAAGTAAATTTTATTTTTTATTACATTGCCTTTTTTTCGATATTGTAAAAATATGCTAATTTTGCATATTAGTACTTTTTAATTTCAATAAAATTATTTTTATCACTCTTGAAAAATATTTGAAATTAAATTTAGTAAAAATTTAAAATTTTTCTATTTGTTACAATTTGGTCAGTTTTTTGAATTTTTCTATCAAAACTTATGTAAATATTTAACTTAATGAAAAAAGCGAGTGCTTAAATCATTCTTTTTTATACCTTTTTTAAAAAGTTTATTAATATGCAAGTCCACCTATAAAAAGATGCCCTATATTTTATGAGCATCTTTAATTGGTGTTATTTTGAAGTTTTCATCGAGTTTTATTAGTTTTTCATTTAAAATTTTTAAAATCTCTTCCATTTTACTCTCCAAACAAGAAGTTAGTCCTACTCCTGCATCAAGTGATTTAGGAACAATTGTAATATATTCTATCTTTTTTGGAGCTTTTATATTTGCAAAGCTATTTAAAGTTATAATATCCGAAAGACCTACTTGATGGGCTGATAAACTAGATTGTATATTTTTAGCTGTTATCTCTTCATGGTTAAATAAATATATATCTCCTGGTTCTGAGTCTATATTTACTACATCTATTATAAAAATACTCTCTTTAGCCTCTACAAACGATGAGAGCATAATCCCTGCAGTTCCACCATCTATAATCTCAATTTCATCACTATATACATAGTTTTTCTCAAGATACTTTACAAAATGAGGGCCAAAGCCCTCATCACTCAAAAGAATATTACCTACTCCTAATATTCCTACTTTTTTATCTTCTTGATAGTCTATCATCCAAGAATCTTTACTTTTGAATACTCTTTTCCTTTTGGATCTAACATATGACAAGCACAAGCCATACATGGATCATAAGAGTGTATAACCCTCACTACCTCTAGTGGTTTTTTCTCATCAGCAATTTTTAAACCAATCAAGGCCCCTTCATAAGCACCACGTTCTCCATTGTGAGCTCTTGGAGATGCTAGCCAAGTTGTTGGTATTGTAGCAGCATATCCTGTAATTCTACCATCTTTTATTGTACTCCAATGCACCATAGCACCTCTTGGAGCACTGTGAACACCCATACCTTTTGTCTCTTTATCTGTAAAAACTGGCTTATTAAAAGTGTCGAAATCGCCTTTTTTGATATTTTCTAATAGTGCTTGCCACTGTTTTTTCAATCCATCGTGCATAACTGTTGCTCTTATTGATTTAGAAACAAATCTACCTATTGTAGAGTCTAATTTTTCTATTGTATAGCGAGTCCCACCAATAGATTCGATCTTATCAAAAACTCTGTCTATTGTTTCTAATGCTGGCTTATATTGGCTAAAATACATAGCATATACATCTGCAGTTGGTCCAGGTTCAGCAGTTTTATTTTTAAAATATGGTGCTTTTACCCAAGAGTATTTTTCTGCATTGTTCTCATCATATGCTGATTCTAACTGATCATTGTTTTGTACATATGGGTGTCTTAACCAGTCACCTTTAAAGTAAGAATGTTTAATAGATTCTTTTACATTCTCTTCAATAAACTCATCTCTAAGAGAATCAACTTTTCTAAATGTTGAAAAATCATATCCTTCAATATATCCACCAGGAATCATACAGTTACTACTATCTTCAGCCATTGGCATCTCTGGAAAACTTAGATAATTTCCCTGTCCTCTACCAATTTCACTCCATTTTGGATAATAAGAAGCAAGAAGGGCAACATCATAGTTATATACTTCTTTCATAAACTCTTCTAATTCATCTATCAAAGTCTTTACATACTCAAGTCTTTCTAATGTTAAAACAGCTTGAGAATCCGGATTTATAGGGTTTGCTACTCCACCAACCGCAAGATTTTGTACATGTGGTGTTTTTGAACCAAGTATAGTTACAATTTTGTTTGCTTTTCTTTGATAGTGAAGTGACTCAAAGTAGTGAGTTGCAAGTATAAGATTTACTTCTGGTGGTAGTGTCATTTCAGGGTGACCAGAGTAACCATCACTAAAAACTCCTAGCTGTTTTGACTCAATCAGTTTTTTCAGTTTATCTTGTGTCTCTTTCATAGTAGCATAACTGTTATTTTTCCAAGTAGATTGTGACTCCGCTAAATCGGCTGCTTTTTGCGGGTCAGCATCAAATGCAGCAGACTTAAGGTCAAACCAATCCAATAAAGACAATACATAAAAATGTATTACATTATCAACCACAGAGTGTGCGCCTATCATCATGTTTCTAATATATTGAGCATTCACAGGTATCTTCATATCCAAAGCATGCTCAGCAGCTCTGACTGATCCCATCGCATGTGAGATTGTACAAACACCACAAATTCTTTGAGAAATCATCCATGCATCTCTTGCATCTCTTCCTTTTAAGATAGCCTCTATTCCTCTCCAAAGTGTCCCTGCTGACCATGCATCTGTCACTTTTCCATTATCTATCGTACACTCAATTTTTAGATGACCCTCAATTCTAGTTATTGGATCTATTACTATTCTTTTCGCCATTTCTTTTCCTCTTTTATTTATGCTTTGTAAAAACTGCAAAATATTTTACAAAAAATGTATATGCTGCAATCTCTGCTGCAACTAATCCGTATGATACTATCTGTTCTGCTATAGATGGAAAGTAACTCCACTCACTAATAATAGGAGTATATGCTATTAAATAAACATTAAATCTAAATAGCGATGAACCTAATAATATAAGTACTGCTCCTATAAAAAGATACCTAGGAGAAGTCCTGAGCTTCTTAAAAAGCAGTATCACTAGCCCTGAAGTCATTAATAGCATCTCCATAATAAATGTAATAGAGGCACTATCAAATCTAAATATATCTGCAAATACTTTGTTTAAAAAAATATTTTGTATACGTAGCAAGATAAAGATAGTTAGTATGATAGCTGCGGCTTTTGCCATTTTTGAAAGTATTGTTGTCTCATCGCCAAGTTTGTATGCTTTTGATACTATACTTCCCTCAAATACTACCATTGAAAAACCCATAAACAGAGCTGAAAGTAAGAAAAATATTGGTAACATCTGTGTTTGCCATAAAGGGTGTAGCTTGTTACCAGCTATTATCATCATAGTTCCTAGTGATGATTGATGCATCATAGGAAGTGTTACTCCTAAAGCAATAAAGAAAAATGCTGTTTTTTCAAGCCATTTCGTTAACTTATCAAGTTTAAATTTACTCGTTATAGCAGGTGCAAACTCTATCCATAGAACTATAATATAAGTTGTAACACACAGTGCAACTTCAAGCATAACAGAGGTATAATTTATCTTCCATGGTATAAAAAGATTATATGCATGAAAATATCTTCCTATATCGAACATAACTGAAGCACCAGCTAATGTATATCCAAACATTGAAGCAAGCAGTGCTGGTCTAACCAATGGATGATACTTTCCTTTATTAAATACATATACTGTTAAAGCCATCGCATACCCACCACATGCAAAAGCACTTCCAACTACAACATCATAAGCAATCCAGATACCCCAAGGATAACCATCACTCATATTTGAGACTGCTCCAAGTCCAAGAATAAATCTAAAGCCAAGAGCTATAACCATCAACCCTACAATCGTTGACATACCTATAAATACAGGAGTAAATATTTTACCTCCTAAAGCTACCTCTTTATGCATCTTTATCTCCATTTTCTTTGAGTTTTTCCGAGAGTCTTTTTTCCTCTTCTTTCTCTGCTATAATGTTTTTTCGTACATAAAATGAGTATGTTGCAAGAACTGCAACAGGAATAATCATACTAGAATATACACCTACTTGTTTTGCATTACTCACACTAGCGTAAGATTTATTAGGATATTTTGGAAGACCAAGCTTTTGAAAAGGTACTGCACTAAGATATGTAACTTGTGTGCCACCAAGTTCTCTCTCTCCATATTGGTGTTTGATATATTTTGCTGCTTTATGCTCTAGTGTATATCCTGAATCAAGCGAGAATACAGGGTATTTGTATCTTTTTCCCTCTTGTGTTTGCAATCTTTTGCTTGCTTCATCTCTTAATTTAGTCAAAGGACCAAAAAGTGACGCACCAGTAGGACAGGTTGAACAACATCCTGGAAGCTTTCCAGCCTCTAACAAATGGTCGCAAAGTTGACACTTCACAATTTCAGGATACCACTCATCCCACTCAAATTTTGGTATATCATAAGGACAACCTATTTGACAATATCTACAACCAATACAGTCATCTTTTTCATACTTTACAACTCCTGTTAAAACATCTTTATTTAGTGCTGAAGTCGGACAAGCAGATACGCAACCAGGCTCAAGACAATGCAGGCATTGACCTTTAATAAAAGAATAACCATCTTTTTCTTCATTTTTTGTCTTAGCAGTACCGTCTTGATACTTTCTAATAATATTTCTTGTATCAGCAGTTAAATCATATGGTTTATCCCAAGCTTTTTGACCATTAAATATTTCTTGTGGATCAGAGTTTGATTTTTTACATCCAGCAACACAGGCATTACAACCTACACATATAGTAGCATCATATAGAATACCAACTGTTTTGTCTGTTAGATGATATTTTTTTACTTCATAAGCCTCGAGAGGAGACACACTAGCAGTAGCTACAACAGCAGCTCCTTTTAAAGTGCTTTTAAAAAACTCACGCCTTTTCATCTTCATTTTCCTCTACAGACTCCGATTTTAAACCAGATACAAAAACAGCTCCTGCACCTAAAGCAGCTCCTGCAACTCCTGCCATCAAGGCAGCTTCTCCTGCACCAATTGATTTTTTATGATTTGGTTTTACAGGTGGATGATAAGCTGGTGGAGTAGCATGTTTAATATCACATACTTCAAATTGTTCTACTGCAAAACCTACTCCCTCTTCAGTACATCCAAAACATGGGTGACCAACAGCAACAGGCCAACAACCTGAACCTGCATCTCCAAAATTAAGTGTTGGGCAGTTTGCATGAGTAACAGGACCTTTACAACCTAAATGATAAAGACAGTGCCCTAATCTATGAGCTTCGTCTCCAAACTCTTTTGCAAATCTTCCATTATCAAAGTGTCCTCTTCTCTCACAGTGATCGTGAATAAGTCTATCAAAAATAAATAGTGGTCTATTTTGATCATCAAGTTTTGGAAATTTTTTAAATGTGATATAGTGAATTATAGTTGAGAGTAGATTATATGGATTTGGTGGACATCCTGGTATATTAATAATTTGCTGAGTCTTTAAAACATCTCTAGTACCAACACAGCCCGTAATATTTGGTTCTGATTTTAAAAAGCCACCCCACACAGCACATGAGCCTACTGCTATAATACCTCCTGCTTTCTTACCTAATTTTTGCACAAGGTCAACAAAATTAACTCCACCACTTCTACAATATATTCCGCCATCTTTAAGAGGGATTGCTCCTTCTATTACAAGTAAAAACTTACCTTCATACTTCTCAATTGCTTCATATACAGAATTTTTAGCCTCTTTGCCTGAAGAGTTTTGAAGTGCATTATGATATTCTAAAGAGATGGTATCAAAAATAAGACTTTCTATACTTTGATGATCTGTTCTAAACAAAGACATAGTACACCCAGTACACTCCGCTCCACTAATCCATACAACCGGCAATCTTTCTGGGTTTGAGATACCTTTTGCAACTTCTGCTGTCATATTACTTGGTAGTGCTAGAGTCGCTGTAATTGCACTACAAAACTTTAAAAAGTCTCTTCTATTGTGATTTGGTAAAGAGCCTTTTATATTGTCAAAACCTGTTAAATCCATCTAAACACCTTTTTAGTTTATTATATTATTCATATATAATAATATATTATAATTAATTAGATGTATTGTACTATTTTAATTTTATCTCCCTCTTAAAAAGGTAAAATTTTACTAGCTTATCGTACAATTTGGTAAAGTCATTAAACTTTTTCCTTCCCTTTAGCTTATAATAGTGTGTACTATAGTAACTTTTAATAAAACTTTAATAAATGCCTCATTTCTTGTAAATATAATTATCTTCCTTTTTATTTGCTAAATAACTTGTGAGATGATTTCTAATGGAAAATACACCAGACAAAATTGTTATTTTATTTTTAATTAAGATTTATAATTCTTCTATGTAAGTATTTAATTCGTCATATTATTTTTTAAATTGCTATTTCTTTTACCATTTGTTTTTTCTAAAAATTATTGTAGGTTAAAAACTTTTTCTAATTTTTACCCCTATATAATAGGTACGAGTTTTTTTGTTTTATCAGATATATTTTTACAAAAAAATATTCTCTTTTCATCAATATTTCTTAGGTGGTTAATTATCATTGACCTGCTATAAAGCCAATAATTGGTAAAGTCTCTTTTATTTTGAAGCAATATATAAAATTCATACATTAAGTTAATCCCCATGATATAAGCGTTGATTATATTTTAAAGTTACTTATAGTATAATCCAAAGATTTTATTAAAGGTTTTATAATGGTAAAGAGATTTTTTCTGCTCTTTTTTGTAGTTATTGTTATGTTATCTGTTTTTATAAATATTTTTTTGTCTAAGGTAAATAACAAAGATACTATATTGTTTGGAACATCCCTTCCTTTGAGTGGAATTAATAAAGAATTAGGTAGAGAAGTAATTCAAGGCGCGAATACTTATTTTAGCCATGTAAATGCAAGAGGTGGTATTGATGGAAAACTTATCAGCCTTATTTTTTATGATGATAAATACGAGCCACAAAATACACTTACAAATATAAATACTCTTATAAATAAAGATAATGTTTTTTCACTATTTGGTTTTGTGGGAACACCCACAACAAAAAAAGTACTTCCTATTATTATCAATGAAAACATTCCTTTTATAGCACCTTTTACAGGAGCATCCTTTTTAAGAAACTCAAATTTTGAAAATATAGTCAATTTTAGAAGCTCTTATAAAGAGGAGATTGAAGGAATTATAAATCATCTTTATAAGACAAAACAGATAACAAAGTTTGCTATATTTTATCAAAATGATGATTATGGAGAAGAAGGATATATAGCAACTATTGAAGCACTAAAAAAAAGAAATTTAACACTAGTAAGTGAAGGAACTTATAAAAGAAACACTCTATCTATTAGACATGCTCTACATGAAATAAAGTCAACAAAACCTGAAGCTATCATCATTGTTGGAGCCTATAAACCAAGTGCACATTTTATTAAAAAAGCTAGAGAGTGTTGTTTTAATGATGTAATTTTTACACCTATCTCTTTTGTAAATGCCAATGCTCTTATAGATGAGTTAAATGGAGATGGAACAAACATACTTTTTTCCCAAACAGTTCCATCTTATGATGACAACTCTTTAAAAGTTGTAAAAGAGTACGCTGAACTTCTAAATTTTTACTACCCAAAACAAAAACCAAGTTACGCTTCATTTGAATCATTTTTAACTGCCAAACTAGTAGTCAATGCTATAAGAAATACGCAAGGACCTTTAAATAGAAAAAACTTTTTATATAATATTAAAAAACTTCCCAATAACAGCCTAGGGGAGATTCCTATAAAATATAAAAATACTCAACTGCTCAATGTTACTTACTTATCAACATACAAAAATGGTAAATTTGAATCAGTTAAAATGGTAAAATAAAATGGAATTTTACAATTTATTAAACAGGTTTTTAGATCGGGTAGAGTTTTCAAATAAAACAAAAATTCTTATTGCAATTATTGCTTTTAGTATGATGACAATTGGGTTTTTAATGATGATTTCTATCTTTGCACTAAAATTTGACTATGAAACACTCTATCAAAAAAGAACGATTCCTCAAGTTGGGCTTGAAGAGATAAAAGATATATATACTGTAAATATATATGATACCCTCTATGATATTAAAGAGGAAAATATAGATATACATAATGCAGCAGAAGTAATATCCTTGGCAAAGCAGATTATAAAAGCACAATGGAAAAACTATAATGGTTCCATAAATTACAAAATAGGTGGTTTTACTGAATTTGCAAGTAATTGGTTGAACTTTTTTTTACTGAGTGAAAACTTTCCTGAAAAAAACTATTATCAAAAAGGTCTAATATCAAAAGTTGAAGATAAAATGAAAAGGGTTGATACCCAAACTAATAAAATAGTGGCTTTATTAAAACAGGAAAAATTAACACAAGCCGATATAATTATGGATGGAATATTTTTAGAAATAAACTCTTTAAACATCTATCTCTCAAGTCTAATCACTTCACACCTAAAAAAAGCAGTCGCAGAAAAAATCAGAAATGATAAAATATTTAAAACTAGTATATACATGTTGTTTTTACTAATAGGATTAGTTTTTTTCCTAAGTATAATCATATCACTTGTCTTGATTAACAATTTTAAAATGCTGCATAACTCTCTTGAAATCAAAGTTAATAACAAAACAAAAGAGTTAAGGTCATTAAATGATTCGCTAGAACGTAAAATCAAAACTGAAGTAGAAAACAGTCGTAAAAAAGACCAAATTATGTTTGCCCAAGCACGACTTGCAAGTCTTGGTGAAATGCTTCAAAACATTGCTCATCAATGGAGACAACCACTTGGAGCATTAACAATGATAATACAAAGCTTTCAATCAAAATTTCTTTCAGGCAAACTGAATGAAGAGTTTATTGAATCAAGAGTAGAAGATGCTGGAGTATTAGCAAAGAACATGTCTGATACATTAGAAGACTTTAGAACATTTTTTGATCCAAATAAAAGCCATAAAAAATTCTCTATCAAAAAGGTTATAGAAAAATCTATAGATTTAACAAAATATCAACTTGAAAAAGAGGGGATAGATGTATTTTTTGTTATGAATGAAGATATAGAAATTTATGGTTTTGAAAATGAACTTACTCATGTAATTTTAAATCTAATCAACAACTCAAATGATGCATTATGCGAAAACAGTATTGATGAAAAAAGTATAAGAATTATTGTTAAACAAAAAGATCAAAACGTCATCATAAACGTTATAGATAACGCCGGTGGCATAAATAGTGATATAATGGCAAAAGTTTTTGACCCGTACTTTACAACTAAACATAAGAGTGTAGGAACAGGAATTGGTCTTTATATGTCAAAACAAATGGTCGAAAAACATATGAATGGAAAAATAAGTTGCAAAAATATGCAACATAAAATGGGAAAAAGTGAACTCAATGATTGTGCAATGTTTACCATAGAAATACCCATAATTATTGTAGATAAGGAACAAAAATATGAACAAACGTGATTTTGATTTATTAAATGGATTTAATATACTCTATCTTGAAGATGAAGCAGATTTACTAAAACATACAACAGCAGTTTTAGAAGATTTTGCAAAAAATATATTTGCAGTACAGAGTTGTGATGAAGCTTTGGAAATTTTGCAAAACAACCATGTAGATGTTATTATCTCTGATATCCTTTTAAAAAATGAAAATGGCATCGAGTTCTTAAGACATATCAAAGATGACCTAAATATAACTATTCCAGCTATACTTACAACAGCTCATACTGATACTGAACATCTCTTAGATGCAATAAAATTAAAAGTAGAAAATTATATTGTAAAGCCTATTAACATAAAAGAACTTTTAAATGCACTTCATGATGTACTTATGCCAAAAATACAACAAAAAGAGATAGACAGGTCATACAACATCATAAAAACAATTTCTGCAGTAACAGATGGTAAACAGGTTGACTTAATACGATTTATAATCAAAAATTTAGATGATGAAAATATTTTAAACTACTCCTATACAGATATAATGGAAAAAGTTGATGTAAGTAAGCCAACTGTTATAAAACTTTTTAAATCACTTAGTGACCAAGGGATACTAACAAAAGTACAAAATGGTAAATACCGCTTTTTTGAAACCAAATTGCCTATACCAGAATAAGGAATCCTATAAATGAATGTTTTACGAAAATTACCAAAAATAGATAAACTCATACTAAATCCTCTTTTTAAAGGTCTTAACTCTTCTCGTTTAGCTGAGATAGCAAGAGAAAAAATAGAAAATCTAAGAGAAAATATACTAAGCAAAAAAATAGAAGATTTTGATGACGAAGAGTTGCTTAAAGAGATAAAATATAGCTATGAGAGGCTATTTGAACCATCTTTAAAACCTCTTGTCAATGCAACTGGAGTAATCTTACATACGAATATGGGAAGAAGTTTAATAAGCGAACATATACTTAGTGCTGCTTCAAAAGTAATCACAAATTACTCCAACCTAGAATATAACCAAGAAAAAGGATGTCGTGGTGAGAGATACGAGCATGTTAGTGAGCATCTAAAAAACCTTTTACATGTAGAAGATGTTCTAGTTGTAAACAATAATGCAAGTGCAGTTTTTTTAATACTAAATACATTTGCAAAAAATAAAGAAGCTATTGTATCTCGTGGGGAGTTAGTTGAGATAGGTGGAAGCTTTAGAATCCCAGAAGTTATGAGCCAAAGTGGAGCAATCTTACATGAAGTTGGTGCAACTAACAAAACAAAAGCAAAAGATTATGAAAATGCTATAAATGAAAATACAGCGATGCTTATGAAAGTACATCAATCAAATTTTAGTATTGAAGGTTTTAGCGAAGATACAAACTATACAGACATAAAAGAGCTTTGTGATAAAAACAACTTGATAGACTATTATGATTTAGGAAGTGGTTATATTCCTGAACTTCCTTACAATCTAGGAAACAATGAACCTTCATTAAAAACTATATTAGAAGATGAGCCATCTTTGATAAGTTTTAGTGGAGACAAACTTTTTGGAAGTGTTCAAGCGGGCATTATTGCTGGGAAAAAAGAGTTAATAGCAAAATTAAAAGATAACCAACTTTTAAGAATGTTAAGAGTAGATAAAATCACACTTAGTATTCTTGAAGAGACAATCAAAGCTTATCTAAAAGAAGATTATAAATCTATCCCAACTTTATGGATGTTATTTCAAAGCCAAGAGGATTTAGAAAAAAGAGCAACTAATATGCAAGAAATTATTGGTGAGTCTATATGTAGTGTAATTAAAAGTAAAACTGTTATGGGAGGAGGAACTCTACCTAATAGAGAATTTCCTACAGTAGCTTTACATGTAAAAGGAAAAGCTACAACTCTAGAGAGAAGTTTTAGAAAAGCAAATATTATAGGACGTATAGAAAACGATATGTTTTTGATAGATTTTAGAAGCATCCTACCTGAATTTGAAGAACAAATAATACAAACAATAAAAGAGATTATAAAATGAAACATATAATAGTTGGAACAGCAGGTCACGTTGACCACGGAAAAACTGCACTTATTGAAGCACTAAGCGGATATGCAGGAGATACACTAGAAGAAGAAAAACGAAGAGGAATCACTATAAATCTTAGTTTTTCAAACCTGCAAAATGCAGATACGAATGTAGCTTTTATTGATGTACCAGGACATGAAAAACTCTTAAAAAATATGATAGCAGGTGCTTTTGGTTTTGATGCGTGTATGGTTGTAATTGATGCAAATGAAGGTGTTATGCCTCAAACTAATGAGCATTTGGAAATTTTAAATCTCTTACATGTAAAGAGTATAATTATAGCTTTGACAAAAAGTGACTTGGTAAGTAAAGAAAAAATCAATGAGAGAAAAGAAGAGATTAGTGCATACTTTAAAACTTTTTCTCACCTAAATCTTAAATCTATAATTCCTGTTAGTATATATGAACCTGATTCAATTGACAATCTAAGAAATGAATTATTTTCAATCCCAATCATAGAAAAACCAAGCAATGGACTTTTTAGATATTATATAGATCGTTCTTTCTCACTTGCCGGTGTTGGAACAGTTGTAACAGGAACTGTGCTTGATGGAACTGTAAAAGTTGGAGAAAAAGTCTTTGCACCAGAACTTGGTAAGGAGATAATGGTAAGAAACTTACAAGTTCATGAAAAAGATGAAATGCAAGCACTTAGCAGCCAACGAACTGCTATTAACCTGCAAAATGCAAAAGTTGCTCTTAAAAAAGGCACCCTTCTTTGTAAAAAAGGATTTATTCGTGGTTTTGAAAGTGTTGATGTTTGGGTTGAAGGAATATCAAATCAAAAAATAAAACACAACACAAATGTGATGCTTTTTATAGGAACAAAACAAGTAGAAACAAAAATTCTTTTATATGGAAATCAAGAAGAAACTTCTGGAGGTTTTGCAAAACTACAATTTAGTAAAAAGATATTTTTAGTTCATAATGAACCATTTATACTATGTTCTAGTGGTAGAACTATTGGTGGTGGTCGTATACTTAACCCTATAAATGATCCTATCAAGAAAAAAACAAAAATGCCTCTTTTAGAAGCTCTTAAAATTGATGACTTTAAAACTGCTTTTGAAATACTTGTAGGAACACATAAAAGAGGATTTGGTATCATATCTTCAAATCAAAGATTTGGACTAAATCATAGTGAAGCCTTAAAAATAGCACATGAAATGGAAAATGTTTTTGTAGACGAAAAAGGTTTAGTACTCTATCCAATTGAGATAAAAAAAGAATTAGAAAATAAAATAAATCTAATCTATGAAAAAAATGAATATGCTCTACTCTCTGCAAATTCACTATCAATAAAAATCAAATGGGCAAGTGAAACTCTTTTAAGTGATGTTTTAAAAGATATTGTAAAAAGCGGTAAACTTGAATTCAAAGATGGTATTTATAAAAACCCAAACATAGATGTTAACAATGTAGATAAAGTTATTGAAGATAAAATGCATTCAATTTTACAAAAAGAGGGATTTACTCCAACTGCTCCATATAATATCTACGACGAATTGGACATTGACAGAAAAATGGGTGATGATGCTCTTAAACGTCTAACTAAATCAAGAAAAGTAGTTCGACTTGCACATAATCTTTTTGTAACAACAGAGAACTTGAGTATAATTATGACAAGACTAAGAGAAATCATGAAAAATGAAGGTTCAGTTGATATTACTTCATTTAGAAAATTTTATGATATGAGTAGAAAATATCTTGTTGCTTATCTTGATTATCTTGACCAATACGATGATGTCAAAAAAGATGGAATGAAAAGAGTTTTAATATAAAACAACTAAAGTAAGAGTTATGCTATTTATAAGCATAACTCTTCTGTAAAATATCGCTTAATTCTATATTAGTTATGCGTAGTTCATCTAAAAGAGTATCTGTTTTAGTCATGTCAAATTTTTCTATAGCAACAACTAAATCTAAAAGCTTTCCTAACTCCCCACTTCTTTTTAAAAGTGCTTCTTTAACATCTGCATCTACATTTATCTCATTAAGTACAATATCTATAGGAACTCTTAAAAGAGCATCTACAAGTGATAAAATACCAACAAAAGATGCTTCATGACTATCATAACTTGTACTTCTCATTTTTTTTGCAAGTTCGGCCATGATTTTGGATCTATTTTGTGCTAGTTCTAACATAGGGTTTTTTGTCATCTTTGCTTCACCCTCCATTGACTTTGAAAATGCTATCAAAAGAAGCCACTGTTTAAGAGGTTTTTTACCAAGCATCATTACTACTTGTTGTACTGATTTTACATCTTTTCTAAGTCCTACATAACCTGAATTTATAAATCTTAAAAGTTGTATTGTAAGTTCTATTTCAGTTTCAAGTTCAAGTACTATATCTTTCATCTCAGTATATTCATTATCCAAAAGGTTAATTAATTGAAATATCTTTTTATATGCTGGATCGATTGATTCTTTTTGAACTATGCTAGGTTTTGCAAAAAAGTAACCTTGAAATAGTTCACACCCATAAGACTTATACTTCTCAAAATCTTCTTTTGTCTCTACTTTCTCTGCTAGCATTTTAAAGTCGTACTTCTTAAAATGATCCAAATGTTTTTCTAAAGTATTCTCTTTTATTAATGAAACATCAAGTTTTAGTATATCCATATATGGAAATATTGGAGTAAATCTCTCTATAAAACCATCGTTACAATGAGCATCATCAAGGGCAAAATAATACCCTATCTCTTTTAACTGCTTTATTCGATTTATTGTTCTTTCATCTACAACAATATCTTCTAATATCTCCAAAACAAAACGTTCTTTGGGAATATTTAATATAATAGGGTCTAAAAGAAACTCTTGATCTATATTTACAAACGCTAAATTATCATCAACTAAAGAGTGCATTCCAAAGTGATTAAGTGCATTTACTAAAACCTTTGCTGTTGCTAAAAGTTCATCTTTAAATACTGCTTTTAACTGCCCTGTATCATCAAGTGCCCTAAAGAGTAATTCATAGCCAAAAGTCTCCTCTTTTAAATTAACAATAGGTTGTTTTGCTATATAAAAATCTTGTATCATTATGCATTCCTATGCTTACCATATCCTTTTATATTATTACATATATAATCTAAAAGTCAAATAATTTATACTATTTGCAAAGTTCTTGAAACCACTCTTCATTTTGTTCGCTTCTTGTCTCTTTTGATTTATAAAGGTTTTTTAAAACCGATATTAAATCTTCTTCACTTAAAAACTCTAACATTGTAGGCTCCATTGGAGTTGCATTGGGGTCAGATTCTATTAGTTTAGCAATCTCTTGAATTATTTCTTTCTTATCTGCCATTTTACTCTCTTGTTTAAAAAATATTTGGTAAACGTATTGTATAATATTTTTAGTAAATCCTAAAGGCGAACCAATGACAAAAAAACTAATGTTAACGACATCAATTCTGGCAACTTCTGTTTTTGCTGCAACTGATATACAAATACAAGAGTACTTCAAAGCTCAGATTCCAGTTCCTTCTGTAAAAGTGACAGTTACTTCTAGAGTATCTATAAATGAAATAAAAGGAATGGACTATATTTCAGTAGATATCAGCGATGGAAACCGTGTTCAAAAGATATCTGTTTTTACTCAAGGTGACCTAATATTTCCTGATGTAATTAGCGTAAATGACGGTAGCATTAAAGAAAAACTAGATAAACAAAAACTTATTAAAGAGCTCTCTAGTTTGTATAAAAATGAGGATAAACAAAATATCTTAGTTTTAGGAAATGATCCTAAAAAAGAGACTCTTGTGAAATTTACTGACCCAGAGTGTCCATTTTGTGGAAAAGAAGTTGCACAAATAGAAGAAAAACTAAAAAATTACAATCTTAAGTATATATTTACACCGGTACATGATAGAAGTTCGCTAGAAAAATCGATTCTTATATATAAACTTGCAAGTGCAGCAAAAACACTTGATGAAAAAGTAAAAATTGTTAAAAAGTATTTTAGCTCTGATGTAGATGCTGAAGTAAGCGATGAAGAAGTTCAAAGAGTCGAAGATTTAAGAAAAAAATACTTTGCTGCAGGACTAAAAGGTGTTCCATTTTACGTAAATGAAAAAGAGTTACTTAACTAAATTATATATTTAAAATAGACTCATACAAATCATTAAAAGTGAAAGACATGAGTCTATTTAGAAAAATATTCTAAGCAAAATAGTAGCAAATACGCATAAATAAATAAAAAAAACACTCACTATAACTTCTTCTATGTATATTTCATTTTAATACTGATATAATAAATATTATTCTTTAGATAGGAGCTTTTATGATTAGTATTGTAATTCTGCTTTTTTTATTATTTGTATCACTAATTATAATCATAAAAAAAACAGCTCAAATTAAAAAACTCTCCTCTACATGTAAAGAAAAATCTGATCTCTTAGATGCCATAAGTATTCCTATTTTTTATAAAGACAAACAAAATAAATTTACAGGTTGCAATAAAGCTTTTGACCAAAGCTTTAAAAATTTCAAACGTCAAGCCATAGATGAGCTCAAAGAGTTTAAAACAACTTGTACTAAAGAGATAAAACTTACTTATGACAATGACATTGAAAAATATACTTTGGTAAACTTTACTAATTATCTTAATGGCTCCGTTGGGATTCTTTTTGACATAAGTGAAATGAAAAAAGATAAGATAGCAGCCTTACACAAGAAAGATTCTCTAGCACTTGCTTTAAAAGGTTCACTTGAAGGTCATTTAGAATGGAATGTAAACACTAATGCACTCATATTATCTAAGCAGGCGAAAAAAATTCTAGGTTATAAGAAGAGTGATAAAGAACCAGATAATTTAACTGACTGGATGAACCTAGTTGAGTCTTATGATATTGCTAAAACAAATGAAGCCTTGTCTTTACATGTAAAAGGTCAAAGTGAATTTATAGATATAGACCACCGTTTAAAAACTTCTCTTCAAGATGTATGGGTGAATTTTAGAGGAAAAGGTATATATAACTCAAACAATGAAATAACAAAGGTCTATGGAACACTAAGAGATATAAGCCAACAAAAAAAGGAACTAACACGCATTACTAAACAAAGAGATCTTTTTATGACTTTTATGGATAATCTTCCTGCTTTAAGTTTTATAAAAAATAAAAATGGAGAATACCTCTATATAAATAATTTTTTTCAAAAACTTCTTGGATTTAAAAAATGGAAAAATAAGAAAACAGAAGATATTTTTGAGAAAGATATTAGCTCTGTTATTGTAAATAGTGATAGAGAGGCATTCTATGAAGCTAAATACAAACATGAAGAATTCATACCAAATGAAGTAGGAATAAAAAAACTATTTGAGACTTATAAATTCCCAATAGATAGTGAAAATGAAAAAGTCCTTTGTGGTTTTGGATTAGATATAACTCAAGAAAAAACTTACCAAGAAAAAATAGAACTATATTCAAAAATATTTGACAATACAAATGAAGCTATATTGCTTACTGATAAAAATGCTATTACAATTGCAATAAATACAGCATTTAAAAAAATAACTGGTTACAAAGACGAAGACATCATAGGTAAAAATCCAAGTATAAGACAATCAGGAAAGCATAATGAAGAGTTTTACAAAAACATGTGGGATGAGTTACTTACTAAAGGCTCATGGACAGGTGAAATGTTTAACAAACATCAAGACGGAACAATTTATCCAGAACTAATGAACATAAGCTCTATAAAAAATGAAAAAAAAGAGATAACAAATTTTGTAGGAATTTTTCAAAGTATTGAATATCAAAAAGTCATTGAGGCAAAACTAACAAAAATGGCTCATTATGATGCTCTTACAGGCTTACCAAATCGAACTCTTTTTAATGATAGACTTGCAAAAGCAATACAAAGGGCCCATAGAGATAAAACTATGCTTAGTTTGATTTTTCTTGATTTAGATGATTTTAAAATAATAAACGATACTTTGGGTCACTATTCTGGCGATATTGTACTTTGTGAAGTTGCTAAAAGAATATCAAAAATAATTCGTGACAGCGACACCGTTGCAAGGCTTGGTGGAGATGAGTTTACTATAATACTTGAAAAAATAAATCAAGTATCTGATGTTTCATATATTGCTGATAAAATCATTAAGGAGATACAAGTACCAATAAAACTAAAAAACTCACAAGAGTGCAATGTCGGAATAAGCTTAGGTATAAGTGTCTATCCTGACCAAACAGTAAATAAAAAAGATTTGTTAGAATTTGCAGACAATGCTATGTATGAAGCCAAAAAAAGCGGTAAAAATTGCTATAAAATATATGCTAATTAACAAATCATTGACATAAGAAGAGTAATATTACAACATGAATCCAAATATAATAATGATAGAAGACGATATAGAATTAGCACAAATTTTAACAGATTTTCTTAAAAAGTATAATGTAACGGTAGAGAATTATGATGATCCATATCTTGGGATTAGTGCTTTGAGCCTAAAAAGATATGACTTACTTATACTAGACCTCTCACTTCCTGGTATGGATGGACTTGAGATATGTAAAGAAGTTAGAACTAAAAGTGATATACCAATAATCATATCTAGTGCAAGAAGTGATGTAGAAGATAAAATCATAGGACTAGAGCTTGGAGCTGATGACTATCTTCCAAAGCCATATGAACCCAAAGAGCTATATGCAAGGATAATGAGCGTTTTAAGACGCTTTAAAAGAGGCTTAAACCCAAAAGAAATCGAAAAAAACCATGACTTAAAGATAAGTAATGATAATGGATTTATTCTCTTTAAAGAAAAAGAACTATCTCTTACAAGAGCTGAATTTGAAGTACTATCATATATGATTAAAAAAGACAACTGCGTGATTCCAAGAAGTGAACTTATAGGTAATGCTCCTTCATTAAATAATGAAAATGATAGCAGAAGTCTTGATGTTCTTATAAGTCGTATAAGAACAAAACTAGGTGAAAGCTCAAAAGAGCAAAGACATATTGTCTCAATACGCGGAATAGGATATAGACTTCAACCATGAAATGGTACAATTCACTAATAATCAAAATTACTCTTATATTTGCACTAGCTCTTATTGGGGTTGGAGCAGTTTTATATATAATACATACTCAGATAAAAAAAACTGAAACAATAAATATACACCGATTTACAAGAGTAGTTTTACAAAATTCATATCATGACAATAAACTTGACCTTAAGCAACTTCAAGAAGCTGGGTTTTCTATAGTTACTGATGAGAACCTTAAACAAGAGATCTTGGCAAAAAGAAGATTCTCACAACCAATAAGGCAGATGAGAAATTTTCATAATAAAAAAAGAGGCAGATTCAAAGTTATTGAACACAAAAAAGATTTTTTTATAATGATTGCTGGAAGTTTAGTTTTAAAAGCTCCTCATGAAAAAGATATGTTCCCAAAAATGATATTCCCTCTTAGTGCTATTCTTTTCATCATTTTTTTATATATAGCAACCATTAGAAGTATCTTGCCACTTTATAGTTTAAGACAAAAAGTCAAAGAGTTTGCAAATGGTAATTATGATATTGATTGTAAAAGTACAAAAAAAGATGAAATAGGAATACTATCTAACGAATTTGACAAAAGTGTCAAAAAAATAAAAAAACTTAGAGATTCAAGACAGCTATTTTTACGTAACATCATGCATGAACTTAAAACCCCTATAACTAAAGGTAAACTGTCTTGCGAAATGATAGAAGAATCATCCTATCAAGAAATATTAAAAAATGTTTTTAGAAGACAAGAAACACTTCTTGAAGAGTTTGCTAGAATAGAAAAACTCAGTGCAAATGAACTTGATATAAATACAAAAGAGTATCTTCTTCAAGATATAGTCGATTTTTCTTTAGATATATTAAACTATGAAAAAAACAATGTTACATGTAAAATAAAACCTATGGTTTTACAAGTAGATTTTGAACTTTTTGGAACAGCAATAAAGAATCTATTAGATAATGGCATAAACTACTCTTTAGATAAACATGTCTTAATAGAGTCAAATGAAAACCAAATTATAATATCAAATAGTGGTAAAGAATTGGAATTTCCACTAGAAAATTATGCCCAACCTTACTTTTTAGATTCACAAAAAGCGCAAAACTCTCAAGGACTTGGTTTTGGTCTTTTTATCACACTACATGTAATAAGATTACATAAAATGAAAATAGAGTATAATAGGGAAAAAGATAGGAATATTTTCACAATAGATGTTAAGACGAGTTGATAAAAATGAAAAAAAGAGAGCAATTGCCCTAGCAGCAATTCCACTTTTAGCAGAATTTGGACTAGCTAAAACTTCAGTAGAGTCCATTGCAAAAGAAGCAAATGTAGCTAAAGGTACTGTGTACCTATATTTTAAAACAAAAGAAGAGATAGTTTTAGAAATATGGAGTTATGCAAATGAACTTTTAGATAAAAATAGAGTAGAAAAATTCACTAAAGATTCATCTGCAAGCCAAAAAATAACTCACTACTTTGATTTTTCTATTCTCGAGGAAGAACAGTCTATGAATATCCTTCTAAAACTTTTAGCAATGAACATGTCAACGATACTTAATTTCTCTCATGAAGGCTTGGTAAAGCATTTTAAACAAGAAAGAATTAAAGAAACAGATACTTTAGAGAGAATTCTCAGAGAAGGTGTAAATAGTGGAGAATTTAAACCAATAGATATAGAATTAACAGCAAGCTTATTTGCTAATAGTTTTCACGGAACTCTGTTAAACTCAATAGCAGTCAATAAAAACATAGATGAAATAAGAGCTATCCTACACCCTCAAATCAACTTTTTAATCAGCTCAATCAAAACTTAAGGAAACTTTAGATACAATCGGCTAAATTCAAAACTTCTTAAACGAAGTTAAAACTTACTCAAGACTGACAAACGACTCTCAGCAAGCTAGTAGGTTTTTGCATACTAGTTGCTAGGTTTCTCAAACACATTTGAAAACTCACAAAATTTTTATGTAGTAGATAATTCTCTACGCTCACTTCATACCCGAAGTTTTGGAAAAACAAACATAATAGGAAACACAATGGCAATTACATTTGAATCATTTGGACTAAGCGAAAACATCATGAAGGCTATCAAAGAAGCTGGATTTAGAGAACCAAGTCCAGTTCAAGAACAAGCAATACCTTTAGTATTAGAAGGTCATGATATAGTAGCACAAGCACAAACAGGAACAGGAAAAACAGCAGCATTCGGGCTGCCAAGTATGAGTATGATAGATGCTCGTTCAAATAAAGTAGAAATTTTAGTAGTAACTCCAACAAGAGAGCTTGCAACACAAGTTAGTGATGAGCTTTTTACACTTGGTCGTGAAGCAGGAGTAAGAACAGTAACAGTATATGGTGGTAGTTCATACTCTCGCCAAATAGGACTTATAGAAAAAGGGGCTTCAGTAGTAGTAGCAACTCCTGGACGTCTTATAGATCTTCTAAAAAATAATAGACTAAAAGATTTTACTCCAAAAATCATCGTTCTTGATGAAGCTGACGAGATGTTAGATATGGGATTTTTAGAAGACATTGAAGAGATTTTTTCATATATGCCAAAAGAGAGACAAACTCTTCTTTTCTCAGCAACTATGCCTGAACCTATCAAAAGACTTGCAGGAAAAATCCTGAATGAGCCTAAATACGTAAGTGTAACTCCAAAAGACCATACAACAAATGAAGATATTGATCAACAATACTACGTAATCAATGAGTACGAAAGAGATAGTGCAATGGTAAGACTACTTGATGCAACTGATCCTGTAAAATCAATCGTATTTTGTAGAACAAAAAGAGAAGTTGATCGTCTTTCAACTCACCTAATGGCTATAGGTTATACAGCTAAGGGACTTCATGGAGACATGGAACAAAATCAAAGAGAAACAACAATTAAAGCCTTTAGAAGTTCTCAACTTGAGATACTTGTAGCGACTGACGTTGCTGCTCGTGGACTTAATGTTACAGATATTTCTCATGTTTTTAACTACCATATGCCTTTTGATCCAGAGAGTTATGTTCACCGTATAGGAAGAACTGGCCGTGCTGGTAAAAAGGGGACTGCGATTACTTTAGTTACTCCAAATGAATACCACTCAATGCAAAGAATAGGTAAAAAAGTTGGTTCAAACTTAAACCAAAAACTAGTTCCTACTCTACTTGATGTAAGCAAAAGCAGACTTGAAAAGATGGCACATGACATCACAAGTGCACAATTAAATGATAATGCTCAAGAACTTCTTAACCTTCTTGAAGAAAATATGGATATGGCTCAAATAGCTCTAAAACTTATTTCAGTTATGATGGATAAGAATTCTCCTCAAGGACCTGATAAAATTGGATTTGATAAAAACTCATTAAGCGGTATCATTAAAAGACTTGCAGAAAAAGAGAGAAGTAAAGGTAACAGAAGATACGGAAGAAATTCAAGAGGCGGAAATGGCGGTGGATACCGTGGTGGACGTGGTGGAAGTGGTGGAAGCCGTAGTAGAGATGGCGGTGGAAACCGTGGTAGTAGAGATGGTGGTGGAAGCAGAGATGGCGGTGGAAATCGTGGCAAAAGTAGCGACAGTAGAAATAGTGGCAGAAGTGAAAGAACTTCAAGAAGAAGAAGAGACTAAAACTTACAAAAAATCTTTACATGTAAAGGGAAAAACCTTTACATGTAAGTTTTACTTATAATTAATATAATCCTTGCTATAATTTGAACATATGTTCAATAAAGGATTAAAATGAGACTTATTTACCCAACAGATGAAAACCAAGGTTACCTTAGCAAAAGAGGTGCACACTTTGGAAAAGCAAAATTTTACACAGTTATTACAACAAAAGATGGATCTATAGAAAATGTAGAAGCTATTGAGAATCCTGGTCATTCAAAAGGATCTTGTGGTGGTGCAGTAACAAATATCATGTCACTAAAACCTGACGCTCTTATAGTTGGAGGAATTGGTGGTCGTCCAGCTGCTGGATTTGCAGATGCTGGCTTAGATGTTTTTTTTGACCAAACTAGTGACACAGTTGAAGATAGTTTAAAACTATTTTTTGATGGAAAACTTGAAAAAAGTAGTGGTCAAGGAACTTGTAGCCATCATTAAAAATAGATATAGGCATTTTAAAATGCCTATATCTTAATTTCTTCTTTTATACTCTTCATATCCAAATGCTCTAATAGTTTGAATATCTCCATTTTCACGTAGAATTTTTAAATCTGGAAGTTTTATGCCGTTAAAAGTTGTATTTTTTACTATTGTATAGTGAATTTGGTCTTCAAAGATTATTTGATCTCCTACTTCTAAAGGCTCATCAAAACTATAATCCCCCATTATATCTCCTGCAAGACATGTATTGCCTGCTAGCCTATAAGTATATTTTTTCTCGTTTGGTTTTCCTGCACCTCTTACTTCTGCACGATATGGCATAGCAAGAGTATCTGGCATGTGTGCTTCTGCCGAGCTATCTAGTATGGCTATTTGCATACCATTGTCCACAACATCTAAAACTGTAGTAACTAGAGTCCCAGTCTCCCAACCTACAGCTTCTCCAGGTTCAATATAAACTTTTACATTATATTTTATTCTAAAATCATTTATTAGTTTTATTAGTTTTTCTACATCATAACCTTGTTTTGTGATGTGATGTCCACCACCAAAATTTACCCATTTACATGTAGATATAATATCTCCAAATTTATCTTCAAAAGCTTTTAAAACCTCTTGCAATGCATCTGCATCTTGTTCACAAAGAGCATGAAAATGTAATCCTTCAACATCATCTAAATTTGCTCTGTTAAAATTTTTATTTGTAATACCAAGACGACTATTCAACCCACAAGGATTATATAAATCAACAGGACTAGAAGATACTTCAGGGTTTACTCTTAATCCAATAGATACTTTATCTTTCACATAATCTCTATATTTTTCAAGTTGAGCGAATGAATTAAAAACTATATGGTTACTGAGCTTACTTATTTCATCTATCTCTTGAACTTTAAAAGCAGGAGCATAAGTGTGAATTTCACCTTTAAAATACTCTTTAGCAAACTTGGCTTCATGTAAACCACTGCATGTACATCCACTTAAATATTCACTCACTAAATCAGCAAAACCACTAAAAGCAAAACCTTTAAGAGCTAAAAGAACCTTTGCTCCACTCTTTTGTTCTATCATTTTTAATAGTTCTAAATTTTTGCGTAAAAGTCTCTCTTCACAGAGGTAATATGGCGTATTCAACCTGCACTCCGTAAAATTTTATCTAGTATCTTTGTACTTAAAACTCTTTTTAAAAACCAAAATAGCTTTGTTGGGAAAGTAACTCGGTATCTAGCTCTTGGCTTTTTTGCTGTTATTGCTTTTATAAGTGTATCATATACAGCATCTTCTCCAAGAGTAAAAGGAGTATCACCTTTACCCTTTAACCTCTCTAGTGTCTTCTCATAAATCTTTACATGTACACTTTTTTTAATATCTATATTCTGCTCAAACTTCATTAAAGCATTTTTTCTAAAGTCACTACGAATTGGTCCAGGTTCAATCAAAACAACATCTACTCCACTCTTATCTAATTCTAGTCGTAAAGTATCACAAAGTCCTTCTATAGCGTATTTACTAGCATTATAAGCTCCTCGATATGCCATTGAAATGATACCAAGAACCGAAGAGTTATAAACAACTCTTCCGTAACCTTTTTTTCTCATATAAGGTAAAACCATATTTGTTAACTCTTGTGTTCCAAAAACATTGGTCTCAAACTGCTCTTTTAAAACTTCACGACTTAAATCTTCAACAGCTCCAGGTTGTCCGTAAGCTCCATTGTTAAAAAGAACATCTATCTTAGAATCCGTTTTTTCAACAGCCCAATCGAGTGCCTCTTTTATGCTTTTGGAACTTCTCAAATCAAGCTTATATACTTCAAGTCCCTCTTCTTTTAATCTTTTAACGTCTTTTTCATATCTGCATGTTGCTAAGACTCTATATCCATTTTTTGACAACTCCTTAGCACAAAAATATCCGATTCCAGTTGAACACCCTGTTATTAGTATATTCATTAAAAAGTCATCAAGGGCTTACCACTTTTTGCCCAATCACTCAAAAGCTCACCAGTATAAAAAACTTCTACACTACACTCTTTTAAATGTTTTTCGATATACATATTTTCTGCACACTTCTTGCAAGCTACAATTTTTACACCTGCTTTAAACATCTCTTTGACTTTTTCTCTTATCTCTTTATCTTCACTAAGTATTTGTTGAGAAGCTCCCCAAACAAGAATAGTCACTTCATCAAACCAGCCTTTAGTTTTTGCATTGAGAGCATATAGGCATATCATATTTAATATAGTATCTCTATTGTCTGTTGTCCAAACAATCATCAATTCATTTTTCATTTTTTCTCCTTATAAATATAAAGATTTTATTTATTAAATTATACCACACTAATCAATATTAAATAGATTTAAAATATAAAATAATTAATTAAATATTTAAATTAATATTACTATGTGTTTATCGATATATCTGCCTATAATTGGGCTAATAACTCTAAATATTTTCAGAAAAATAATCTTTTAAACTAAATATTTTTTAATATCTAAGATGAAATAATAATTCATATTAAAAAAATAATTTAATTCTTGATAATAATCATTATTGTTTATATTTTAAAAAGATATACTGCGAAAATTTTTTAAGGATATGGATATGGATATAATTTCTAAAATTTCAATAAAAGTTAAGATTACTATTTTAATAATTTTTTTCAGTTGCTCATTTATAGTTTTTGGGCTTTACTCACATGGAGAAATTTCTAATTTGCTAGATACTGCAGAAACAAGAAAACAAAGATTTGAGCAAATCTTGATAACAAAAAACATCAATCACATCAATACTAATATTGCGTTGGTTGCAATGGATAGTATCATAGATAAAAATAGCGGTGAAATTTCTAAAGAGAGACTTGACGAGCTTGATTCTCTATTTAGTAAGTTTCATTCTTTAAAAAAAGGCTTTTTAGATGCAGCTGACACTCCTATAGAAAAAGAAAATTCTATTGCTGTTGTTATTGCTTTAGAAAATCTTGAACCAATTATAAAAAACAAATTAAAACACCTTATAGAATCTGGTGCAAATGAAAAAACTTTTGAAGCATTAGATGATGAGATTGATAGTATAGCAGGAGATACAGACAGTCAAATTAAAAAGATAGTAGACTCTATTCAAGAAGAGGTAGATGAAGCGACACAAGATATGACTGTTAAGTCAAATTTATTAGTTAAAAGTCTTGTATTTGCCATAACTATAGCACTTATTTTGACTATCATTTTAGCAATACTGTTTTATATAAACATTATATCTTCTTTAAAAAATATTTTAAATATTGCAGAAGATTTAGCTCAAGGTAATGGTGATTTAACTAAAAGAATAGTAACAAAAAACGATGATGAGACAAAAATGATTGCTCATCATATGAATACTTTTATAGAAAAAGTACAACATAGCATTCAAGATGTAAAAACAGCAAGTACAGAAAATGCTTCTATTTCACATGAACTTTCAACAACAACTTTAGAAGTTGGTAAAAGAGTTGAACACTCTACTGAAATCATCACCGATACTACACAAACGTCACAAGGAATCAAAAAAGAGTTAGAAATCTCTGTAAAAGAGGCGAAAGAATCTAAAAAAGAAGTTGTAAAAGTAAACTTAGAACTTCGTGAAGCAAGTAAAGAAATACAAAAACTTACAAAACAAATCGAATCAGGTGCTGCAACTGAAGTTGAACTTGCACAAAGAATCAAACAATTAAGTGCAGATGCAGAACAAGTTAAAGATGTACTTACAGTTATATCTGACATAGCAGACCAAACAAATCTTCTTGCACTCAATGCTGCAATTGAAGCAGCAAGAGCAGGCGAACATGGTCGTGGCTTTGCAGTCGTTGCAGATGAAGTAAGAAAACTTGCAGAACGTACTCAAAAATCACTAGTTGAAATCAACTCAACTATAAGCGTTATAGTTCAATCAATAAATGATTCAAGTGATCAGATGGATTCAAATTCAAACAATATACAAGAGTTAACAAGTATTTCTCAAGGTGTTGAAGAAAAAATCAATCTAACTGTTGATGTTATGCAAATAGCTACAGATATGAGTGATAAAACTGTTGAAAATTACATTTTAACAGGTAAAAAAATTGATGACATTGTTCAAAAAATAGAAACAGTAAACAAAATATCAACTGAGAATACAAGAAGCATAGAGGAGATTGCTGGAGCGAGTGAGCATCTAAACTCACAAACTGAAAAACTAAACAGTGATTTAGACATGTTTAAAACATAAGAGAGCGAAAAGCTCTCTTATAATTACAGTAAAAATTATTTTAATTCAATCGATTTTAAATATATATAACTTACTTTGATATATTAATTTTACTTTTTAATTTTTTTTGATAAGATAAACTAATATAAAATAAAAGGACAAGTGTATTATGAATCCATTATCTCGATTAAGCATAAAGGCAAAACTTTTTGTACTAATTTCAATCGCTACCATCTCCACAATTTTTCTTGGTCATTTTTCTTATACTCATTTAGAAGAAGTTCTAAAAAATGGAAATGATAGAAAAAACAATTTTGAAAGAATACTACTTGTTAGGGATATGCAGTTACTTCAAACACAAATGGCTCTTTTAACTATGGAGATAATAGAAAACAGAGTTGATGGAGAAGTTTCTGATGAAAATAACAAACATTTAAATGAGCTCTTTAAAAGATATGAAGAGATAAAAGAGCCTTTTTTAAACACTGCTATTACAGATGAAGAGATTAAAAATACAAAATATGTAATTGATGAGATAGAGATTATTAAACCTTTACTAAAAAACAAATTACCATCTTTAATAAACAATCTAGCACCTCTTGAATATATTGATGCTCTTGATAAAACAATTGATAAAAATTTAGCAAAGACAGATATAAAAATAAACCTATTAATAGAAGCAATATTAAAAGAGGTAAAGGTATCTACACAAGTCATGGAAGAAGTAGAATCAACCGTTCTTAAAGATTTAATACTTACAGTAGTTATTACTTTATTGATTCTTTTTATAATTGCATTTGTCTCTTTTAAAAGCATTAGTTATTCTATACAAAACATTACTATAGTCGCTAGTGATTTAGCAGATGGTGAAGGAGATTTAACTAAAAGAATTACAACTAATACCAATGATGAACTTAAAAAAGTGGCTCAATACATAAATACATTTATTGAAAAAGTACAAAATAGTATAAATGTAGTAAAAACAGCAACTAACGAAAATGCCTCAATCTCTCACGAACTCTCAACAACATCACAAGAGGTAGGAACTAGAGTTGAAGAGTCTGTTGAGATTATAAATCATTCAACACAAATGACACAAGAGATAAACAATGAGATAGAGACTTCTATAGAAAAAGCAAAACACTCTAAAGATGAAACTCTAAGAGCAAATAAAGAACTTACAAGTGCACGCATCGACATACAGAATTTGACATCACAAGTACAATCCAATGCAGCAACAGGCATAGAGTTAGCTGACAAGATACAACAACTTAGTAGTGATGCAGAACAAGTAAAAGAAGTACTTACTGTTATATCTGATATAGCAGACCAAACAAATCTTCTTGCACTCAATGCGGCAATTGAAGCAGCGCGTGCAGGTGAACATGGACGTGGTTTTGCAGTTGTTGCTGATGAAGTTCGTCAACTAGCAGAACGTACACAAAAATCTCTAACAGAAATTAACTCTACTATTAACGTTATAGTTCAATCAATCTCTGATTCAAGTGAACAGATGAATAATAACTCTCAAGACATTCAAAAACTAACTGACATATCACAAGATGTTCAAAACAAAATAGATACTACTGCTACTATTATGGATGAAGCTACAAAGATGAATGATGAAACAGTAAAAGATTATATAATTACAGGTAAAAAAGTAGAAGATATTGTTCATAAAATAGAGGAAATTCTTACAATCTCAACTGAAAATGCAAGAAGCATAGAAGAGATTGCAGGGGCAAGTGAACATCTAAATGAACAAACAACCAAACTCAACACCAACCTAGAAAAGTTCAAATCTTAGTATAAAAGCCTCTTTATGAGGCTTTTACTAACTTACTTCATAACTCTCATCAGGTTGCATCTCAATAATCTTCCAAGGAAGTCCTTGGGTATTTAACTCATCCATAAAAGGTTTCGCATCAAAGTTTTCCATATTAAAAACTCCTTCACCTTTCCATTTGCCTTCAAGTAACATTTTTGCACCTATCATCGCTGGAACGCCTGTTGTATAACTTACCGCCTGCGCTCCTGTTTCTTTATAACACTCCTGATGATCACATGTATTGTAAATATATACTTTTTTTGCTTTACCATCTTTTATTCCTGTTATAACACAACCTATGTTAGTCTGTCCAACTGTTCTTGGTCCTAAGCTTGCTGGGTCTGGAAGGAGTTTGGCCAAAAGCTCCATTGGAACAACTTTAACGCCATTGACTTCTACCTCATCAATTCTAAGCATTCCTACATTTTCCAAACACTTCATATGAGTTAAATAGCTCTGCCCAAACGTCATAAAGAACCTAATACGTTTAAGCCCTTTTATATTTTGAACAAGACTCTCCATCTCTTCATGATAAAGAAGATAACTATCCTTAACACCAATCTCAGGATAATCCCACTTCATCATGATCTCCATCGGTTTAGTCTCATACCACATACCTTCTTGCCAATAACGTCCGTTTGAACTTACTTCTCTTAGGTTGATTTCAGGGTTAAAGTTTGTAGCAAATGGATAACCATGGTCACCTGCATTACAATCTAATATATCTATATAATTTATCTCATCAAAAAGATACTGGTCGGCATAAGCACAAAATACATTTGTAACCCCTGGATCAAACCCACTTCCTAAAAGTGCCATAATACCTGCTTTTTTAAAATCTTCATCTTTTGCCCACTGCTCTTTGTACTCAAACTTTGCAGTATCAGGGTGTTCGTAGTTAGCAGTATCAAGATAATCTACACCTGTTTGTATACAAGCATCCATGATAGTCAAGTCTTGATAAGGAAGAGCAATATTTAAAACTAAATCTGGTTTTACTTTTTTTATAAGTTCTACAAGCTCAGGTACATTATCTGCATCAACTTGTGCTGTTTTTATATCTACATGTAAAGACTCTTTTATCTCACTTGCTATCAAATCACACTTAGCTTTTGTTCTACTTGCTAAAGTTATCTCGCTAAAAATATCACTATTCATAGCACATTTTTTAGTAGCAACTCTACTAACACCACCTGCACCTATTATCAATACCTTACTCATACCACTGCCTTTAATAAAATCTTTGCTAATCCCAATGCTTTTGATCTATGAGAAAGCTCTTTTTTTACATTATCATCAAGTTCACCTAAAGTTCCCTCGAAACCACAAGGAATAAACATAGGATCATACCCAAATCCTTTATCACCCTTCTTCTCATCAATAACTTCACCATACATCCAACCATGTACACAAAATTCACCCTTCTCACACACAATTGCAATCGCAGCAGTATAGTAAGCAGGTGTTCTTTTTATACCTTTGTCTTTTAATACATCTATTAATTTATCTAAGTTTTGTGTTGAAGTTGCACCAACTCCAGCGTATCTAGCGCTGTATATTCCAGGAGTGTGCTCTAGAGCATTTACACTTATACCACTATCATCACTCATAACTATAGCAGATTTGTCATCCAGCGCTTTATAAACTGCTCTTGCTTTGATAAGAGCATTTTCTTTAAAACTATCCCCATCTTCTATAATTTCAAAAGGAGTAGTTACCTCACTAAAAGCATAGACTTCAAAGTCTTTCATCCAAGCCTTTAACTCTTTTAATTTTCCTTGATTTGAACTTGCTAAAATAATCTTCACTTATTTTCCTTACATGTAAAGAGTTATTTTAGCTAGTTTTTGTTTAAGTTACAAAAGATTTTGACTATTTTTTTATATCAAAAGTTGCAATAACTGGTTTAGTTTTAAATGGTTTTCCTTTATATAGTGCTTATATTTTATTTACTAAATTTGGCTACAATACTTTTATGAATATACTATTATTAGAAGATGATGAAATACTCAACGAGGTTATTGGTTCTTTTTTACTTAAAAAAGGTTATACAGTCTGTATGACATACGATGGTAGTGAAGCAGAAGATGCTATATATAAAAATAATTTTGATCTACTCTTACTTGATGTAAATGTTCCTGGTTTAAATGGCTTTGAGCTTTTAAAGAACATAAGAGCAAACGATATAAATATTCCTGCAATATTTTTAACATCTCTTGATGACACTGAAGATCTTAAAAAAGGTTTTCTAAGTGGTTGTGATGATTATATTAAAAAACCTTTTGAATTTGAAGAATTAGACTTGAGAATAGAGAACATAAAAAGGCTCTACAAGATAGGAAGTTTACATGCAGAAAATATAAATGAAAATATATCATATGATTTTGATAATATGATTTTAAATGTAAAAGAAAAAAGTTATAATTTATCAAAAAAAGAATCAAAAGTGCTAGAATATTTCTTAAAAAACAAGCACAGAATTATCTCTATTGATGAACTTGGGTTAAATGTCTGGTCATATGAAGACTGTCCAACTAACTCAACTATAAGAACTTATATAAAAAACCTGAGAAAACTTTTTGAAGAAGATGTAATTACTACTATAAAAGGAGTTGGTTATCGTTTTAACTAAAGAAGAAAAAAGAACTTTTTATAGCTTCTTAGCATTATATCTTGGTTCATCTTTGCTTCTTATTGCAATAATCTCATGGCTTTTTTACTCTTCTAGTTCAAAGCAACTTAAAGAGTTAACTATATCAAAAATGGAGATAACAGCTAGCGATATCTCTCATAAAATCATCCAAGCACATATGCAGGGTTTTAATTTGGACTTACAAAACTTAAAAACAGATATCAATTTTAAATATGCACTATTTGATAACAAACTCAAACCCATACACACGCAGTTCAATGCAAACTTAGATTTTTCTCAAAAAATTTTTAAAAAAAACGACTCTATGTTTTACATAGATAAAGGAACAACAGGACATCTAGCAGTCTCTTATGTAGTTATAAAAGAAAACTCTTTAAGTAACAATCTTCTTGAACTTAAAAAAAATATCATTTTTGCAACTATCATTATATATATCATCATCGCTATAATAGGTTTTTCATTAGCAAAACTTTTTATCTATCCCATTCAAGCTCAAAGAGAAAAGTTAAATCGTTTTATAAAAGATACTACACATGAGTTAAACACTCCATTATCAGCCTTACTCTTATGCACTAGTGATGATAACTTTTTTAGTGAAACAAATAAAAAACATATAAAATTAAGTGCTAAAAAAATCTCTAATCTATATAAAGACCTTACATATCTAACACTACAAGATCATCAAAAAAATGCAACTAAAAAAATAGATATTTATAAAATTCTAAATGAAGAGTTATCTTACCACTCTCAACTTGCATCTAAAAAAAAGATAACTATAAATCACTCTTTAGAAAAAACTCTTTATAAAATAGATAAAGAAGATTTCATAAGAATTACAAACAATTTACTCTCAAATGCAATAAAATATACAAAAAGAGATGGAGAGATAAACATAACTCTAAAAAATTCAATTCTTAGTATTCAAGATAACGGTATAGGCATAGAAAAAGACAAACTAAAAAAAATATACGAACGATACTACAGAGCTACTCAAAGTGTAGGAGGTTTTGGCATAGGTTTAAATATCGTCTATACAATATGCAAAAGCTACAATATAAAAATATCTGTAAAATCAAAACCCGAAAAAGGAACAACTTTCGAATTAAATTTTAAAAATTAAAATTATGCTTTTTACACGTTGTTTACACATTTAAGTAGTACACTTTTAAATAGATTGTGGTTTACATGTAAGGATTTTATCCTTACATGTAAAGACCCCTTATCTCTCAAACAAATTTTTTTTGCACATTCCTTACACATTAAAAGTATACAATTCCTCTAAATTTATTTAGGAGAATTTACAATGAGAAAACTTTCTACTTTAGTTTTGAGTTTAATAACAAGCAGTGTTCTACTTGCAGGACAAAATGACCATACAGGTAGTCATATGCATGATGGTAAAATGGCTAATCATGAAAAAGAAGTTACCACTATGAGTGGTATGGACCATTCAAGTCATGGAAGCAAATCAATGTCAAAAAATGCATATCACAACCAAATACATAAAAATGGATACGATATAACATTAATGTCAGAAAAACCAATGGTAAGTGGAAATAACAAAATCTCAGTTGTTCTACAAAAAGATGGTAAACCAGTTAATGGTGCTAAAGTAAGAGTAAAATTTTTCATGCCAGAGATGCCAGGTATGCCTTATATGGAGTACAAAGCAAAAGGTAAGCTAATCAAAAACACATACCACATGGAAATTAATCTAGGTATGGGTGGTACTTGGCAATATCATTTAGATTTTAAAACAAGTGATGGAAAAACACATAAAACAAGAGGCAGTGTAAATATATAATGATTACAAAATCATTATTGATATCTTCGCTAATCATATCATCAGGCTTTTCACTTGGGCTTGATGATATAGTAAATGACGCTTTAAAAAACAGCTATGATTTACAAAAACTAAACAAAAACCTTCAAATAACAAATGAAGATATAAAACTTAGCGATAAATGGAATAATCCAACTATTTCAATTGGTGCAAATGACATTCATTTTGATACTCCATTTGCTAGAGACAAAGAAGCAATGCAATCTAATTATGTATCTATCAGTCAAGTCATACCAATAAATGGAAAACTAAAATATAAAAAAAACATAGCCATTCAAGATAACAACATAGCACACATGGACTTGGAAAACAAAAAACTACAACTCTCTTCTTTGATATATGAGTATGGTTATAAGATTTTAATAAACAAACAAAAATTAGCTCTTATAAATGAGTATCAAAAAAATACAAAAAAGCTACATGAGATTGGACTAAGCCTATATGAGAGCGGGAAAGTTAATCAAATAGTTCCTCTTAAAACTGACCTTTTGAGTTCTAAATTAGAAATTCAAAAAGAAAATATCAAGTTTGAACTAAAAAATTTAAATACCAAACTAGAACAGATTACCTATAAAGAAGTTTTAGGCTTAGATGATTCTATTGAGTTAAACGAAATTCATGCAATAAAAAGTGACATAAGCTCTCATCCGGTACTAGTATCAATTGAGTATAATAAAATAAAATTTAATAACCTTGCCCTTTTAGAAGAGTCAAAAAAATACTCCGATATAAAAGTAAACTTAGGATATTTTTCCAGAGATGATAAGTTTGAAGATTATGCCAACTTGTCTTTTTCTATGCCTCTTCCAATATATGGAAATGAAGAAGCAAAAGTTGCAAAAGCAAGATACCAAGCGTCTAAAACACAAGATGATTTAAAGATAATAAAAACGCAATTTGAAAAAAACTTCTCCACACTTAAAGAGGAGATGAAAAAATCTTTTATTAACTATCAAACTTTATCAATCAACATGATACCTCAAAGAGAATTTATACAAAAAAACATACACTCTCACTACCGCTTAGGACATATGAAAAGTGTAGACTTGTTATCAAATATCAATGAAACTATATCCTTAGAGCTATTAGCCCTTGATGAGTTGTCCAAATATTATAGTGCTTATGCGAAAAGTAAATACTACACAGGAATAAAAAAATGAAATACTTTACTCTGCTCTTTTTTATGCTTATAAGTCTAAATGCGAAGATTATAGAAGTTGACCAACTCTTTAATAAGTCTCTTATAAGTGTAAAAGAGAAAAACATAGAGATAAAAAAAAGTTTTTATGGAAAAACTGCAATAGATGAATCAAAAATTGTTGACATAACTACTAGATTCGATGGTTTTATAGAAAGACTATACGCAAATAAATCTTTTATGTATATAGATAAAACAAAACCACTTTTTTCTGTATATTCAGATGAGATAGTCTCAGTTCAAGAAGAATTACTTCTTGCAAAAAAAATCAAAAATCAAAAATCTATTTATAAAAGTGCTTACAACAAACTAGCAAGTTTAGATTTACATGTAAAGACTCTAAATCAAATCAAATCAAGCAAAAAAGTAATACAAGATATAGCTGTTTACTCTCCAATAGATGGATATTTGATACAAAAAAACATAAATGATAAAGCCTTTATCAAAAAAGGTAATCTTATCATGAGAATTGCTGATTTTTCACAGCTTTGGTTTATAACCAAAGTATATCAACAAGACCTAGAATTTATCTCTAAAAACATGAAAGCTCTTTTACATGTAGATGGAGTTAATCTGCCTATAGAAGCAAGGGTTGATTATATATATCCCTCAGTTGATAAAAAAGAACAAACAGTTGATGTAAGAATTATTCTTGATAATAAAGATTTAAATCTTTTTCCAAATATGTTTGCAAAAGTTGAACTGTTTAAAACTCAAAGAAAAATGCTCACACTTCCTAAGAGTGCAGTTTTAACAAAAGGCGATAAACATTATGTTTTCAAACCTATTGATGAAAAAGAGTTTGAACCAATTGAGATTACTGCAAAAAGAATTAATAGCCAAGTATTTGAAATTATAGATGGTCTTAATAAAGGAGATAAGGTTATAGATAAAGTACTGTTTATGCTAGATAGTGATGCTCTTACTAATGGTCTTTACTCTTCTGATGATGAAGATTGGTAGGGAGTTATAATGGTAGAAAAGATAATAGACTTTAGTATAAAAAACATCTTTCTCGTACTTTTTAGTACAATTATTCTTATAAGTGGTTCTATTTGGGCAGTTAAAAATACTGCTCTTGATGCACTCCCTGATTTATCTCCTCCACAAGTAATTGTACAGATAAAATGGAAAGGGCAATCTCCAACTACAATTGAAGAACAGATAAGTTATCCACTTATCTCAAATCTACTCTCTTTGCAAAACATTGATACAGTTCGTGCTATGAGTAGCTTTGAAAATGCTCTTATCTATATCATCTTTAAAGATAAGGCTGATATTTATGATGCAAGAACAAGAGTTTTAGAACAGCTATCTCAACTCTCTGCCACTTTTCCAAAGGGCTCTTCGGTAACAATTGGTCCTGATGCAACTGGTGTTGGTTGGGCTTATGAATATGCATTGAAATCAAAATCAAAAAGCTTAGAAGAGCTTAGAACTTTACAAGATTACTTTTATAAATATGGTCTTTTAGGAGTTGATGGGGTCAGTGATGTTGCCTCAATAGGTGGTTTTGTAAAAAATTATGAAATAACTATAAATCAAGATAAGTTAGTACAACACAATTTAAACATAAATGATATAAAAAAGATAATATCAAATAGCAACGATGACAAAGGTGGAAGAATCATTTTAGAAAATGGTTTTGAACATATCATTCAAGCAAAAGGATACCTTAAAAGTGTTGTTGATATAGAAAATATAGTCATTAAAAACATTAATGCAACTCCTCTTAAAATCAAAGACATAGCAAGTGTCAATATTACATCTTCTAATAGACGTGGTATGGCTGATTTAGATGGTGAGGGAGAGAGTGTAGGTGGTATAGTTATCATAAGATATGGAGAAAATACTTATGATGTTATCAAAAATGTAAAAAAGAAACTCGAAACTCTTAAAATCGACGATGTAGAGATAGTTGAAGTATATGATAGAAGTTCTCTTATTGATAAAGCAATTGATACACTAAGAAATACTCTTATCGAAGAGAGTGCCATAGTTATGATAATCTCTGGACTATTTTTGTTTCATTTTAGAAGTGCTCTTATCATCATCATAACTCTTCCTATAACTGTTCTTTTTACTTTTCTTTTTATGAAGTTTTTTGGACTTGGAAGTAATATTATGAGTCTTGGAGGAATTGCAATTGCAATTGGTGCTATGGTTGATGCAACAATTGTTATGGTTGAAAATGCCCACAAGTATATACACAAAGCTACACTAGAACATGGAGAAATTACAAATAAACAAAGAGTTGATATTATCATCAAATCTTCTAAACAAGTTGGTCGTCCTATATTCTTTGCTCTCATTCTTGTTGTGGTTTCATTTTTACCTATCTTTGCACTAACCGGACAAGAAGGAAAACTTTTTTCACCCTTAGCATTTACTAAAACATTTGCTATGTTATCAGGTGCATTTTTATCTATAACACTGGTTCCTATTTTGATGATATTTTTTATAAGAGGTAAGATTCTTCCAGAAAATAAAAACTGGTTAAATAAATTTTTTACTATCCTTTATGTACCATTTTTAAAGCTTTCATTGAAAATTAGATACTTTGTTATTTTAGGCTCAATTGCAATGGTTGTTCTAACTTATCCAATTTATAAAAAACAAAATTGGGAATTTATGCCTATGATAAATGAGCAAACTTTTATGTATATGCCAGTAACACCTTATGGAATTGGTGTAGATTTTGCTAAAGAGTTAACTCAAAAAACAAATAAAATTATAAAAAGCTTTCCAGAAGTAGAAACAGCATTTGGTAAAGCTGGACGAGCAGATTCTGCAACTGATCCAGCTCCACTTGCTATGATAGAAACTATCATACAATTCAAACCAAAAGAGCAGTGGCGTGAAGGAATGACTCATGAAAAATTAATGCTTGAAATGGATAAAAAACTTCAAGTTGCAGGACTCATCAACTCATGGACTTATCCAATAAGAGGTCGTATAGATATGCTTCTAACTGGTATTAGAACGCCTCTTGGAATCAAGCTGTATGGAAACGACCATCAGAAACTAGAAGATACCGCATTTTCAATTGAGACAAAATTAAAAGAGTTAAAAAACTATACTCTTTCAGTATCATCAGATAAAATCAATAGCGGATACTATCTAAATATAGACATTGATGATGAAAAGATTTCACGTTTTGGAATCACAAAAGATGACATATTAAAAGTTGTTCAACTAAGTATTGGTGGTGGTAAAATTAGTACTATGATAAAAGGCCTTGAAAGATACCCAATCAGTTTAAGGCTAGAAAATCAACAAAGAGCTGATCTTACAAGCGTTAAAAGAATACAGATAAAAACAAACCTTGGGTTTTATCCATTAGAGACTTTTGCAAATATCTATTACAAAGAGGGTCCTAGTGTCATAAAATCTGAAAAAGGTATGAATGTAAACTTTGTTTATATAACACCTAAAACAGGAATTTCCTCTAAACAGTATAAAGACATAGCTCAAGAAGCACTAAAAGATATAAAACTTCCTGATGGTTTTTATTTTGAATGGGCTGGACAAAGTGAATATCTAGAAAGTGCTATGGAAAAACTAGCATACATAATACCTCTTACTTTCATGATAATCTTTGTGCTTATTCTTATGGCATTAAAAAACTTTTTATATACTTGTATCATTTTTTTCACTCTTCCATTTGCAATAACTGGAGGAATTTGGTATCTTGATTTTCTAAATTTCAACATCAGTATAGCTGTTATAGTTGGTTTTTTAGCTCTGCTTGGAGTTGCTGCTGAGACTTCTATAGTAATGATAGTTTATCTCGATGAAGCCTTAAAAGAGTTAAGAGAAAAAGGTTTGAAATTCAATAAAAAGAATATATATTCTGCTGTTTATAATGGTGCCGCTTTAAGATTAAGACCAAAACTAATGACGCTATTTGCCATTATGGGAGGATTAATCCCTATAATGTACATAAATGGCGTGGGAAGTGAAGTTATGCAGAGAATTGCTGCACCTATGATAGGAGGTATGTTAACTTCTGCCCTACTCACACTTATAGTCATCCCTTCTATTTTCTATATGATTGCTTTAAATAGAAAAGAAAAACTACTAAACTAATTTACATGTAAGGAATTTCCTTACATGTAAATACATTTTATGTAAACTTCCACATTATCTACACACTAAAGTGATAATATACTTTATACAAACAAAGGGAATGAAATGAAGTACATAACTATTTTAATGCTTTTTACATTAACACTTTTTGCAGAAGTTAAAGGTTCCACTTTATATAACTCTTGCCAATACTGTCATGGAATAAAGGCAGATAAAGTTTATGCAGACCAAGTACCTGCTATAAACAATATGGATGCTAAAACGCTACAAGCAGTATTAGAATTATATAAAAAAGGCGAAATAGATACTTATGGCTTTGGCCCTATTATGAAAACTCAAATGAAAAATATACCAACTGATAAAATATCAATATTAGCTGAGTATATAGCAAACTTATAAAGGATTAAAATGAAAAAAATATTAATTTTATTGGCAATATCATTGTCGTTTAGTTATGCCCAAATGGCAAAAGATATGGTTGTTTATAAAACACCTTACTGTGGATGTTGTACTAACTGGATAGAACAGATGAAAGACAAAGGATTTAACATCAAAACTATCGTTCAAGACAATTTTGATAAGATGAAAATGTCAAAAGGCATCACACCACAAACTGCTTCTTGTCATACTGCTTTGATTGATGGTTATGTTATAGAAGGACATGTAAATTACTCAGCAATTAAAAAATTATTGACTGAAAAACCAAAAGATATAAAAGCTTTAAGTGTTCCTGGTATGGTAGTAGGAAGCCCTGGTATGGAAATGGGTAACAAAAAAATGCCTTATAATATCATCGCAATCAAAAAAGATGGTTCAACTGAAGTTTACGAGAAACATTAATATCTATTTGTTTTTTTGACTTCTTTTTTCTAGATACTCTAACAAATCAAACAACTCCTTATTTTCTCGAGTTAGTTTTGATTTGTTGAGTGACTTTAAATAGTATCTTAAAAAAGTCAAACAACTATATGGATAATCTATCCCTGCTTCTTTAAAATGACGACTAATTATCATTGAAGAGCTAGCTTTTTCCCACATCATCCTATCAAATAAAAATGCCATAGAATCTAAAATTTTTACCAAATTACCAATATTTTTTTCATAAGATGATTCAAATTTTTTCTTAAACTCTTCAAAGAAAAGTTCAAAATACTCATTAGTGATAGGCAGAAGCATTTCATTCTCTTCACGCAAAGTTCCTACTCTATCAATCGCATCAACATAAAGTCTTTTTACATGTTTTATACTCTGTTTTAAAGGAACAATACTCTCATCATCTTTCTTTAAATGGCTCAAATCTTTCATCTTCTGTTTTATTTCGCTCTCCATTACAGATAGATTTGTTTTTATACTAGCCATTTCAGAGATATTTTTTTCTAATCGTCTTTTTGCCTCTTTATATCTTGTTTGCTTTAAAAAAATCGTAGAAAAAGCAATCTTAGGATACATAAAACTTTTTTTATAGATATCATGAATACTATTTATCTCTTGGATATTTCTATACATCTCAGTCAAACTTCCATCAGCTAAAGAGATGTCGATTTCAAGTAAATTATTATATGCAGTAAACAAGAAACGTTTCATTTTTAAGTAATCCAACTCTTCTTCATCAGATTGGAGTTGATAGTCTTTATACTTACTTACTGTATCTTGCAATGAAGAGAAAAACTTTGTCATAGTAGCTTCTATAAAACCACGCGGTACATTTTTTGCTGAATAAGAATCAGTGTCCAGTTTACTTTTCTCTAAATCTTCTTCACAAGAGCCAAACATATCAGTTGCTATAATCATCCTTGCTGCTTCTTCTATAGAAGTAGGTACATCTTTTTTATCTTTTTGAATATCTTCTACGACAATTGGTTCTTTAAACTTTATAACACTTTTTATTTTATTCTCTTCAAGTTCTAAATAAACCTTAAGACCAATGCCAGGCATATTATCAAGGTCATCCCACATTTCAATATTAAATTTGTATTTTTGCTTATCTTGTGAAAGTATCAAGCCTGAGCCATCATCAAGATTATAAAAGATTATAGTACCGTTCATACACTCTTTCCTTTTAATTATGATAGCACAATACTTTTAAAAAATATATTTATTTATTGTCTATATAGGTTCTTATCCTCTTTCAACAAAACTTTTACACCATCAATTACATCTTGAATACACTCAACTTCGCTCACTCCCAACCTACGCTTATTGCTTATATCAAAGATATTTTCTTCGCTTTTAGAATGCTCTCCATGTATGCCTCTTATCTGCAGATGATATTCCTTGCATATTTCTTCAAGTTTAAACATGTTTTTTGAAAGATTTGGAAGTTTTAGGTGTACACTTGCACGCATTGCTGTGCCTAAGTTAGTTGGGCAACTTGTTATATATCCTAGATTATCATTATATAAAAAATCTAAACTCTTCTCTAATTCAATTAAAAATTTAACCAAACGAGAAAAAACTTCTTTAATATCTCCACCTTTTTGCATAGATATAATACGAAGCTGGTCTTCTTCATTTACCCAAACTAAAAATGTCTTCTCTTCATTATGATAAATTCCACGACCACTTGGCCAGTCTCGATTAAGTCCTGCTGCTTCAAGAAATCTATCTCCCTCTTTAAATAGAAAATGCTCTTTTATCAAAGAGTTTTTTTCTTCTTTGCTTAAAGATTCAAGTGAATAGTATTTTCCTTTACATGTAAGAGATTTTATAGCTGATATAACTCTTCTTTCAACTTCAGATCTTTGTTTTTTAGAGATATTTGTTCCAAGTGGAAAATCTCTTAAATTTCTACCTACTCTTATTCTTGTTGAGATGATTTTATCTTCATCAATAACTGCATCTTTCAAACCCTTTACATGTAAAAATGTTCTATGTTTATCTTCTTTGTCAAATCCATGATACTCTTTAATAATAGGAGAAAAAACTTTAGCAAAAAGCTCATAAGACTCTTCATCTCCTGCATATATTCCTATACTGCTATCTGGGTTTTTCACACCAGAGTTTATAGCCATATCTAAAGTGTATCCTGATTTGGTTTTTAAACTTTTTAACTCTTGATAAATCTCATCTTTTAGGTTCTTTTTCATTAATGATGTTTCCATAACGATATTATACCCCTTAAAGCTTAATTAGGGTAATATTTATCCTAATTAAATAAATAGGATTTTTTAATGTTAAAAACAATTATGCCATTAAATCTCATAATATCTTTACGATTTTTTGGTCTTTTCATAGTTCTACCGGTTTTATCGGTTTATGCTCTAAAATTTGAAAATGCGAATGAGCTTCTTATAGGTATTGCTATTGGTGGATATGCTGCAACTCAAATGCTATTACAAGTCCCTTTTGGTATGCTCTCAGATAAAATTGGTCGCAAAATAACTATAACTATAGGACTTATTATCTTTATTATAGGTTCATTAATATGTGCTTTTTCAACTGATATATACATGCTTATTCTAGGAAGATTACTTCAAGGAGCAGGAGCGATTGGAGCTGTTGCGGTGGCTATGATAAGTGATATGATAAAAGAAGAAATACGAGCAAAAGCCATGGCTATTATGGGTGGAAGTATCGCAATAACATTTGCCCTATCTATGGTTTTAGGACCACTTATAAGTGGCTTTTGGGGAATTGATAAACTATTTCTTATAACTGCAATCTGTGCTGCAATTGCTATTATTGTACTTCTAACAAAAGTGCAAAATCCTCCAAAAATAACTCATGATTACGAAAGTAATAAAAAAGATATAATTAAAATTTTAAAAGATAAAAATCTATTCAAAATGAATATAACAAATATGCTTCAAAAGGGCATGATGACTCTAGCATTTTTAACAATCCCAATTATGATGGTAAGAGAATTTGACTACGCAAAAAGTGAACTTTGGCAAGTCTATATGCCTGCAATGATTTTTGGTATCTTTGCTATGGGATTTTCAGCCGTTATGGGTGAAAAAAAGAAAAAGCCAAAGTTAGTTCTTATAATAGGTATCTTGCTATTTGGTTTGTCTTTTGCGATTATGGGTCTTACTCACTCTTCTAGCTTTTTTATAGTTGGTGTAGTTATATTTTTTGTAGGTTTTAATGTACATGAGCCACTTTTACAATCCCTAGCAAGTAAGTACGCAAAAATTCATCAAAAAGGAGCTGCTCTTGGAGTATTTAACTCTTTTGGGCATTTTGGTACTTTTACAGGAGCTCTCTGGGGTGGTCATTTCTTAAAATGGTACGGTATAGAGTCTATAGCCACAGTTGTTGCTATCACCTGTATCCTTTGGGTAATTTTGATTATCACTCTTGAAAACCCAATATTTACTAAAAATCTTTACTTGGACTTTGGAAAGTTTGATGATACAAAACTACAAATTCTAAACTCAACACAAGGTATTGTAGAGTGGTATAAAAATGAAAATGAAAAAATTCTTATTGTAAAATACAACTCTAAAGATATAAAAGAAGAGAAAATATTATCTCTTATATAACTCTTTTTTTTACTGCTTTTGGAGCAGCTACACTTCTTCCTGGAGGAAGTGAAGCTCTTCTTATATACTATAAATCTGAAGGCTTAGACACTTTTACTCTTTTGCTCGTTGCTTCTATAGGAAATACTCTAGGTTCTGTTGTAAACTTTTTTTTAGGTAAATACTCAGCTTCATGGGCAGTTAATAAAAACTATATCTCACAAAAATCTATAAATAAAGGCAAAAGCTATTTTGATAGATTTGGCTCTTTTGCTCTTCTTTTGGCATGGACACCTTTTATAGGAGATCCTATAACATTTGTAGCTGGAGTGCTTCGTTATAAATTTTGGAAGTTTTTAATTTTAGTATTTATCTCAAAACTTTTTCGTTATGCATTTTTACTTTACATGTATAAGATTATAGTCTAATAAGGGGTATGTAAAAACATATCCCTTATTTTGAAGAAACCATATGAATCTCTCTTTGAGGAAATGGTATATCTATCTCTTGTTTTTTCAATGCTTCAAATATTTTAAAATTCACATCATATTGAGTTTTAAAAAAACTTTTTGTTGGAACCCAGTAGCGATAACCAATATTTATAGCACTATCTCCAAAATTTTCAATACCTGTGATAACCTCTTGCGTATCAGAAACATCTTTACATGTAGATACAGTTTGACGTATAGTCTCTATTGCTTTTGAGATATCACTATCATATGCTATACCAACACTACCTTCAACTATACGACTCTCAAAAGAGTTAACTAAAACATCTCCTATCATATACTTGTTTGGAATTGTTATCTGCTCTTCATCTTCATTGATTAATATTGTGTATGCTAGCTTAATATCTTCGACTTCACCATAAATATTATTTATAGTTATAGTATCCCCTATCTTAAAAGGTTTTGTTGCTACTAGTACAACTCCTGCTGCAAAGTTTGAAACACTTCCTTGCAAAGCTAAACCAGCAGTTAAAGACAGAGCACCAATAGCAGCTATAAAAGGTCCTATTGAGATACCAAGTTTACCAAGTGCTAAAATACCCATCATAGCGATGATTAGAAAACGAACAAAGTTTGCTATGAAAGCACCTAGTGTTTCATCTATTCTGTCTTTTAAAAGGTTAACTACTAACTTGTAAACATACTTTGAGACAACTATACCTATACCAAAAATTATAATCGCACCCAAGATTTGGAAACTATAATTTGCAATAAATTCTATAACTACATCATAAAATTTACTTACATTTTGAAGTTCTTCTTCCACTACATAACTCCTAAAAAATTTTGCAGTTATTATATCAAAATAGGATAAAGAGAAGAACTTATCTAATCTTAGTTACCAAAAAACATGCAATGATAGAAGTGATAAATATACCAATAGAAACAGAATTTAATTCTCCATCATGAAACAAGGTTACTACAGAAGCTATTACACCACCAGCAGTTACGTTAAAAACTCCTATTGTCGCAGAAGCAGTTCCAGAATTATGAGGAAAATATTCTAATATCAAAGCTGTCAAATTTCCTGTAATAATACCAAGCATCCCTAAATACAAAGTAAAAAGAATGAACATAACCCAAAGATTAGGGTTTACAAGGGCTAATATTAAAAGTATAGAGAAGAAAAATTGCATAAAAATACCAAACTTTATAACCAAAATGGTTTTATACTTTTTTATAAGTTTTATATTTATTTTGGCCATTATCATTATAAAAATCATATCCGTTCCAAAAAAAAGTGGAAACCAATCTGTACTTATACCAAAATACTCTATATATATAAATGCCGCTTTTGAGATAAAAATAAAAGCACCAGAAAAAATAATGCCAAAGACTATTATCAATTCTTTTGCCTTAGGATGTGTTATAACACTAAGATATGATTTAATGACATTTTGTTTAACATAAACCAAAGTCTCTTGAATATTAACTTGCACCATGAATGCTACTACTAAAGCATATACCCCTAAAAAGAAGAATATAACTTGCCAAGAAAAAAAGTGGATTATAAGTGCCCCTATAGCAGGTGCTATAAGAGGTGCAATCATGCGTACAATTCCTATAAGAGTAAAAATCCTAGCAGCTTCTGTCCCACTAAACAGATCTCTAGCAATTGCATTTGCATTTACAACAATTAAACCTCCAAAAAATGCTTCTAAGATTCGTAAAGTGTATAGTTCCAACAAAGAAGTG
>CBDLTN010000002.1:0-67485 GCA_965306065.1 uncultured Sulfurospirillum sp.
TTTTTAGACGAAAAACAAAAGAATATGGCAGCAGAAGTTGCAAAAACTATGAAGGTAGATGGTTTTAGAAAAGGAAAAGTTCCTCCACACGTTGTTATGGCTAGACATGGCGATCAAATTCAACAAGATGTTGAACAAGAAGCTTTAAGAGTATTTTTAAATGATGCTTTAAAAGAGTTAGGTGTTGAGAGCAGTGCTGTTGTTGGAGAGCCAAGCATCACTAAAATGGATAAAACTGATAATGGATTAGAAGTTGAAATTAAAATCTCTTTTCGCCCTGAGATAGATTTAGGTGATTATAAAGCACATATCCCTGAATATAAAACACCTCGTATCTTAAAAAAAGATATCGAAGAGAGAGTTAACACAATGTTAAAACTTTCTGCACCATTAAAAGAACTTGCTAAAAAAAGAGCAGTTAAAGATGGAGATTTTGTTCAGATTGATTTTGAAGGTTTTGTAGATGGTGTTGCATTCGAAGGTGGAAAAGCTGAAAAGTATTCACTAGAAATTGGAAGCGGTTCTTTTATTCCTGGTTTTGAAGATGGCGTAATAGGAATGAAAATAGGTGAAGAAAAAGATATCGAAGTAACTTTCCCAAAAGAGTATAACTCTAAAGATTTAGCTGGAAAAGATTCTATCTTTAAAGTAAAACTTCATGGTATCCAAGTTAAAGATGTTCCAAAAGACCCAAGTGAAGAGACTTTAAAGCAACTTCTTCCAGGCGAAGAAGCTCCAAGTATAGAAAAACTTGAAGCTCAAGTAAAAGATCAAATTAAAAATGAAAAACTTTCAAAAGTATTTGCTGAAGAAGTAAAACCTGCATTTGTTGAAACAATTGTAGAAAAAATTGAATTTGCACTTCCTGAAAATATTGTAGAACAAGAGATAGATATGCAAGTTCGTAATATTTTCCAAAAGCTAAGTGAAGATGAGATAAAAGAGTACTCTGAGAATCCAGAAAAAATCACTGAAAAGAGAGAAGAGTATAGAAAAGATGCTATTAATTCAGTTAAATTAACATTTATTGTTGATGAATTAGCTAAAGCAGAAGATATAAAAGTTGAAGACCAAGAAGTAATGCAGATGATCTATTTTGAAGCAATGCAACAAGGTCAAGACCCTAAAGCTTACTACGAGCAGTATGAGAAGCAAGGTGTTCTTCCAGCTATTAAAATGTCTATCATTGAAGAGAGACTTTTTACTCAACTTTTCAGCAAAGATAAGTAATGAGTTACGTTCCAGTAGTAGTTGAAAAAACTGGTCGTGGCGAGAGAAGTTACGATATCTACTCTCGTCTTTTAAAAGACAGAATTATCATGCTAAGTGGAGAGATTAACGATCAAGTTGCGTCATCAATAGTGGCGCAACTTCTCTTTTTAGAGGCAGAAGATCCTGAAAAAGATATATATTTATATATAAACTCTCCAGGTGGAGTTATAACAAGTGGTTTTAGTATCTTTGATACGATGAACTATATAAGACCTGATATTAGCACAATTTGTATTGGTCAAGCAGCTTCTATGGGTGCATTTTTACTTAGTTGTGGAACACCAGGGAAAAGATACTCTTTGCCAAATTCAAGAATCATGATTCACCAACCTTTAGGTGGTGCACAGGGTCAAGCAACTGATATAGAAATACAAGCAAAAGAAATTTTGAGACTTAAAAAAACTCTAAATGATATTTTGTCAAAAAATACAAAACAAACTGTTAAAAGAATAGAAAAAGACACGGAACGTGATTTTTTCATGAGCTCACAAGAAGCTATGGAATATGGTTTAGTTGATAAAGTATTAGAGAAAAGTTTTAAGTAACATACAATTTTAGGGAGAAGATTATAATGGTTCGTTTAGATAAAAACAAAATTCAAAGTGGGCTCAGTAAACGTTCCCATGAAAATACGAATAGTTCTGAGGTCGATGCAACAAGATCTCAAAGTTCAAATAGCGAACTAGAAAAATTCTCTCTATATGTTCTAAAAGTCCTTATGGATGAAAATATCCCACCAACACCAAATAACTTTCAGATATATTTTGAAAAACTTTTAGACAATAAACCTCTATCTTTCAAAAAGCGAATAAGTGATTTACTTGAAGCTGAAACAGTTAATGACGACGAACATCGTGCAAAAATGGAGATGGAAGTAAAAGAGGGATTTGGTCAAATAAAAAGTATCATGAAAGTGGTGTCTACAGTTTATAAAAATACAAATGTTATGAAAGAGATAGTTAAAAAAAGAACTAATGAACTAGAAGTAAGTTCTGGTCAACTCTCAGTAACAAATATTACTTCAGCCCTAAATGAAGACTTGAAAAAACTCTCTACTTTAATGAACAAACAGATGGAAGTCTTGAAAATTCACTATGAGAAAACTAGTGGTATTCTAAAAGAAATTGAAAGCAAAGCTGTATTTGATTCTCGCTTTGGAGTATATAATAGAAGATATTTTCTAAATGCTATAGAAAATGAGTGTAGTTCAATAGAACAATTTAGTCATAGAAGTACATTAGTTTTAGTAAAAATCAAAGACAGTATTTTAAGTAGAATTGTCAATTCAAAAGACAGAATGGTTCTTACAAGAAACATAGCAAAACTTCTTTTAAAGACATCTCGTAGAAGTGACGTAGTTGCTCATTATGGTGATGGCGTATTTGGTATGCTTATGAAACATACAGATATAAATAACGCAAAGCGTGCGTGTGAACGTATAAGTGATCTTATCTATGCGACTAGCTTTTTTATAGGAGATATGGAAGTAGATACTGATATTGAATTAGCAATAGTACCTATAGCTCCTGGACATACAACTGAGTTACTAGTATCTGTAGCACTAGATTCTCTACCTAAAACAGGGAAAAGATTAGAACCTTATATTGTATGTGAGCTAGAAGAAGAAAATAATGTTGAAGAATCAAAGGAAGAAAATGGTTCGTGAAGTACTGACATATCCCGATAAACGTTTAAAGCTAGTTTCAAAAGACGTAGAAGTTTTTGATACTGAGCTTCATATACTTTTAGAAGATATGAAAGAGACAATGTACACAAATGACGGTATAGGATTAGCTGCAATACAAATAGGCATAGACAAAAATGTACTAGTTATAAACCTTGCAGATGAAGATGGGGAACAAATACATGATAATGTAGAAGAGATTATAAACCCTGTTATTTTAGAAGCAAATGGGAGCATAACTTACCAAGAAGGATGCTTAAGTGTTCCTAGTGTATACGAAGATGTTACAAGAAAAGAAATTATAAAAGTAAGATATTTTAATAGATACGGAGAAATGATAGAGAAGGAATTAGAAGGATTAATGGCTATTGTTTTTCAGCATGAACTAGACCATCTTCAAGGACATCTTTTTATCGAAAAGCTTTCTTATCTTAAACGTAAAAAATTTGAAAAAGAGTGGAAAAAGAAGCTAAAAGAGAGAAAATAGTTTGAGTAAACCTACTAAAAAATTTCTCTGTGCTACCCTATGTGACAATAAAGCTTTAAAAGTTGATGTAGAATCAGCTTTTGTTAGAGCACTGCCAGGGTTCTCTATAGTAGGGATGACTAATCAATCTATACAAGAGTCACGTGAACGTATAAAATCTGCTCTGACACATCTTAAATACAAATTTCCAGCACAAAAAATAACTGTTAGTATGTCACCTAGTGATCTTCAAAAAAGAGGAAGCCACTTTGATCTAGGTATTGCTTTGCTTTTGTATACTCAAAAAGAGATTTATACCTGTGAAGATTTTTATATTTTTGGAGAACTTGGGCTAGACGGTAATGTAAAATCTACTACTTCCATATTTCCTATCGTACTTTCACTTGCCTCAAAGGAGGCATCATTAAAAGTAATAGTTCCAAAAGCCATTGTACAAAAAATAAACCAAATACCAAATGTTGAAGCTTTTGGCGTTGAGAACCTAAATGAAGCAATAGAGCTTATAAAAAATCCTAAAGAAACTTTACATGTAGAAGATTTTTCTTATAAAAATATGGTAGAAATTGAGAATAAAAAATATTTTTATGAGAAAGATTTTGAACTAGATTTTGCAGATGTAAAAGGGCAAAACAGAGTTAAAAGAGCAATGGTTATTAGTGCTGTTGGTATGCACAATATACTTTTAGAGGGAAGTCCTGGTTGTGGTAAAAGTATGAGCATAAAAAGGCTTCGCCATATCATGCCACCTATGAGTATGCAAGAGATGCTTCAATCAAATGCTTATAGTTGCATGAATGGCGAAGACCAAGAATTAAATGCAAAAAGAGCTTTTAGAAGCCCGCATCACAGTTCTTCCAAACCAAGTATCTTTGGTGGAGGCAGTTCAAAAGCTATGGCAGGTGAGAGTGCTTTAGCGCACAATGGAATACTCTTTTTTGATGAGTTTCCTCACTTTTCTAAATCAGTCCTAGAAGCTCTTCGTGAACCACTTGAAGATAATCAAATCCTAATCTCAAGAGTAAATTCAAAAACAAAATACGAAACAAAATTTCTATTTGCTGCGGCACAAAACCCTTGCCCATGTGGAAATCTACTTTCAACTTCAAAAGAGTGCAGATGTAATGAATTAGAGATAAAAAGATATAAAAACAGAATATCAGAACCACTTATGGATAGAGTAGACATCTATGTTCAAATGAGTGAAGACTATGAATCAAAAAGTGAGAAAAATTCAAATGAAATGTTTGATGAAGTACTAAAAGCATTTATATTTCAAAAAAAACGTGGACAAAATGAGCTTAATGCAAAACTAAGAGAAAAAGAACTTCAAGAAGTGTTAGAACTAAATGATGAAGCTAAGGATATACTTCAAAAAGCTTCAATTCAATTTAGCCTAAATCATAGGAGTATTCACAAAATACAATCTATAGCAAGAACAATAGCAGATTTAGACCAAAGCAATAAAGTCATAAAAGAACATATCCTTGAAGCCCTTAGTTACAGGAGAAGATAATGCAAAAAATATTTAAAGAAGTAAAAAGTTTAGACAAAAGATGTTATGAAAAATTATATTTAAGTGAAGATATTTTGATGGAACAAGCTTCAACTGCATTAGCAAACGAAGTAAGAGCAAACACTAAAAAAGGTGAAAAAGTTCTTTTTATTTGCGGATGTGGAAACAATGGAGCAGATGGTATAGCAGCTGCACGAATGTTAGTAAAAGAGTTAGATGTTTGTGTATACATACCAATAGGCGTCAAATCACAGATGGCAGAACTTCAACTAAAAAGACTTAGAGCTTTACATGTAAAGGTTGTTACTAGCGTAGTTGATGCTGATTTGTATGTAGATGCACTTTTTGGATCTGGTCTAGTTAGAGATTTAAATGAAAATATCTCTTTGGTTATCAAACAATTAAACTCAAAAAAAGCTAAAAAAATTGCATGTGATGTTCCTACTGGTATAGACTCTAATGGTAAAGTAAAATCAGTCTGTTTTGAAGCAGATATAACTGTTACTATGGGAGCTCTTAAAGAATCTTTATTTAGTGATGATGCAAAAGAGTATGTTGGTGAGATAAAAGTAGCAAATCTAGGGGTAAGCAGAGAAAACTATGAAACTATACAAGATAGTTTTCTTCTTGAAGAATCTGATTTAGAATTGCCTTATAGAAATAAAAAAACAGTAAATAAAGGCGATTTTGGACATGTTGTTACTATAAGTGGTCACAAAGAAGGAGCAAGTCGTCTTAGTGCGGTATCAGCTTTTAACTTTGGTGCAGGGCTTGTAACCTTAACTGGAAAAAATAGAAACAATATACCACTTAGCATTATGAGTAGTGAAACTCTACCAAAAAAATTTGATATAGTGGTTGCAGGCATGGGTCTTGGAAATATATATGGAGATCATAAACTACGTGATTTTTTACTTTTACATGACAAGCCTTTAGTTTTAGATGCTGACTTATTACATCATAAAATTATAAAAGAAATTTTAGAAACGAAAAATGATATTGTATTAACTCCTCATCCAAAAGAGTTTTCTTCACTTTTAAAAGTTTTGGATGTTGCTGATATAGATACAAAAGAGATTCAAGCAAATAGATTTAAATGGGCAAGAGAATTTTCCAAAAAATTCCCTAACGTAGTGTTAGTTCTAAAAGGTGCTAACACAATCATAACAAAAAAAGATGAACTATATGTAAATTCACTAGGAACTGCAAAACTAGCAAAAGGCGGTAGCGGTGATGTATTGGCTGGTATGATAGGCTCACTTATAGCTCAAGGATACTCACCACTTAATGCATCATTAAATGCTTCGTTAGCGCAAACAAAAGCTGCACAAGAGTGTAAGTGTACAAACTTTGGAATGAGCCCAGAAGATTTATGTGAAGGTATAAAATGGTTATAAAAAAAATAGCAATCCTTTTTAGCGGTTCTGGTACCAACTTAGAAAAAATTCTAGAAAATGTTCATAATAAAGTTTTTTCTACATGTAAAATAGAAGTTTCTTGTCTTATATGTAATAAAAAAGATGCTTATGGCATTCAAAGAGCAAAAAAGTATGGGTTAGAAACTATCATAATAGAACACTCTAACTTTCCTAACAGAGAAAGTTTTGACGCACAAATGGTAGAGCAGATAAATAAAAGCGGCGCCGAACTTGTAGTTTTGGCTGGATTTATGAGGATTTTAACACCTTTGTTTACTCAAAGTGTAAACGCTATAAACCTTCATCCATCTTTACTACCTCTTTTCAAGGGTGCTAATGCAATACAAGAGAGTTATAACTCCAGTATGAAAGTAGGTGGCATAAGCGTACATTACGTTAATGAAGAACTTGATGCTGGAGAAATTATAGCTCAAGAAGCTTTTAAAAAACGAGAAAACATGAGCTTAGAAGATTTTGAAGAAAAGATACATGAATTAGAGTATAAACTTTTACCTAAGACAATAATAGATATACTTGACAAAAAATAATAAGGGACAAAAATGAACGATATTTTAAGAGTAGGAAATGTAGACTTTAACAGCAGACTCATAGTAGGAAGTGGAAAATATCCTGATTTTCAAACAACTAAAGACGCTACTATAGCAAGTGGTTCTAAACTAATAACTGTAGCAGTAAGAAGAGTAAATATAACTAATCCAAACGAAGAGAATCTTATGGATTATTTTAAAGATACAGATATAAAACTTCTTCCAAACAGTGCTGGTTGTACAACTGCAGAAGATGCTATAACACTTTTTAGAATGGTTAGAGAAGCAACTGGTCTTGATTTAATAAAACTAGAAGTTATAGGGGACACTGCAAAGACTCTATACCCTGATGTAACTGAGACTTTAAAAGCGTGTGAAGTTCTTGCTAAAGACGGTTTTAATATAATGACTTATACAAATGATGATCCAATAATGGCAAAAAGATTAGAAGATGCAGGAAGTAGTGCTATAATGCCTCTTGCTGCTCCAATAGGAAGTGGTTTAGGTATTCAAAATAGATATAATGTTCTTTTTATAAAAGAGGCTGTTAATGTACCTGTTATAGTAGATGCTGGAATAGGATGTGCAAGTGATGCTGCAATTGCAATGGAGATAGGCGCTGATGGAGTTTTAACAAACACAGCAATTGCACAGGCAAACAATCCAATTTTAATGGCACAAGCTATGCGACATGCAGTAATAGCAGGAAGAAATAGCTTCTTAGCAGGAAGAATTTCAAAGAAACCTTTTGCAACAGCAAGCTCTCCAACAGAAGGTTTAGTGGAGTTCTCAGGAAAATAATTAAAAAAAACAAATTTTTCCTTGACAAAGAGAAAGAATTTGGGTAAAATTTCAGCCTTAAACACGGAAGCGTAAGCTTTTTTGTTAAGGCTCGGGGTGTAGCGCAGTCTGGTTAGCGCACCTGGTTTGGGACCAGGGGGCCGAAGGTTCGAATCCTTTCACCCCGACCATTTATATATTTTATATGGTAGGTATAGCTCAGTCGGTTAGAGCGCTTGGTTGTGGTTCAAGAGGTCGTGGGTTCGATTCCCATTACTTACCCCATTATTTGTGTTTCGGGATGCGCCCGTAGCTCAATTGGATAGAGCAACGGACTTCGGATCCGTAGGTTGTAGGTTCGACTCCTGTCGGGCGCGCCAACTTTTTTTTGATGCTTCCTTAGCTCAGCTGGATAGAGCAACGCCCTTCTAAGGCGTAGGTCACACGTTCGAATCGTGTAGGGAGTACCACTTTATTGTTAGTCATAAAAGCTTTAAAGCTTCTACCAATTATGGCTGATTAAATTTTTAACTGTTATGTGCGGATGTGGTGGAATTGGTAGACACGCCAGACTTAGGATCTGGTGCTTCACGGCGTGGAAGTTCGAGTCTTCTCATCCGCACCATACACTTTATAAACCTTCAATAATTTACTAATAAAACAAGTTCTAAATGTTATGTTATAATACAAAATATATCAAAATTATAGATAGAGCTGGAAATAACTATGAAAAAAACAACTGAAATATTTAATTTTTCTACTGGAAAAATTGTATTTTTTAGATGGAAAAATGAAAAAAATTGGCCCGTAGATTACGTTAGTCCTAGTATTAAACATATATTTGGTTATGAATCAGAAGATTTTTTATCAGGTAAGCTTACATATAGTGACTTAATACACCCCCAAGACATACAAAAAGTATCTCAAGAAATATTTGATTCTTCTTCAGATAATAAAGAAGAATTTACTCACAAACTTTACAGATTAAAAGATAGTACTGGTCAATATAGATTTATTTATAATCACACTCAAGTTATACGAGACAAAGATGGAAATATTACCCATTATCAAGGATATATATCTGATGAAACAGAAATAATAGAACAAAAAGAGAGATTAGAGCTTGTATTAACTGGAACAGATTTAGGACTGTGGGATTGGAATCCACAGACAAATAACGTAGTTTTTGATGAACGATGGGCAAATATGCTAGGGTATACACTAAGTGAAATTAATCCTTCTTTGGAGTCTTGGGAATCAAAAGTACATCCTGACGATATTGCTAAATGTTTTGAAGACATTCAATCCCATATAGATGGAAAAACAAACTTTTATAGTAACATTCACAGAATGATGCATAAAGATGGAAAATGGAGATATATTTTAGACAGAGGAAAAATTGCCTTGCGTGATGAAAAAGGTAATCCGGTACGTTTTACTGGAACACATACTGATATCACTCATATTAAAGATGTTGAAATACGACTTCAAAAAAAACAAAAAAAAATAGATAAATACGTAGATATTATTGATGAAAATGTAATTACATCTTCTACAAATTTAAATGGCACTATTACTTACACATCAAAGGCTTTTTGTTCTATTTCTGGGTACTCAAAAAAAGAGTTACTCGGTAATAAACACAATATTGTTAAACATCCAGATATGAACAAAAAAATTTACGATGATTTATGGAAAACAATTACCCAAGGTAAGACATGGAAAGGTGAATTAAAGAACCAAAGAAAGGATGGTAGTTCCTACTGGGTGGAAGTTACAATCTCCAGCATATATAACGATAAAAATAAAAAAATTGGTTACACTTCTATAAGGCACGATATCACTGATAAAAAAAGAATTGAAAAGATTTCAATTACAGATGGATTAACTAATATTTATAATAGAAGACACTTTAATGAGGTTTTTCCTAAAGTTATAAATTCTGCTAAAAGAGATAATAAATATATATTTTTTAGCATAATAGATATTGATTATTTTAAACAATATAATGATACATATGGTCATCAAATGGGAGATACGGTTTTAATAAAGGTTGCTAAGTCTATTAAAAACTCTTTACATAGAGCAGATGATTATTGCTTTAGAATAGGTGGAGAAGAGTTTGGAGTATTACTTAAATGTGATTCGGCTGATAAGGCGATAAAATTGAGTAATTCAATTAGAGAAAATATTGAGAACCTTCAAATTGAACATAAAAAGAACACTACGAGCCCATATGTTACTATTTCAATGGGATTAATATGCAAAAATGCCAATGATATAAACAATATAGACGAGTTATATAAAAAAACAGATATTCTTCTATATAGAGCTAAAAGCTCTGGAAGAAATCAAGTTGCATATAATATTTAATAACAAATACTGCAACTTGTAATCTTAGGCTAACCTATTAAATCTCTTATCCCATCTACAAACATCTGTACTGATAACATAAGAAGAAGCATTCCCATAAGTCTTTCTAGAGCACTAAGACCTTTTTCTTTTAAAATTCTATATAAAAATGGTGACATATAAAGTATAATGGTACAAGATGCCCAAGCTAAAAGCAATGCACTTAATAAAGCCCAAAAATGATCACTATAAGACTTTGTCATTATCATAATAGTAGCTAAAGCAGAAGGTCCAGCTATGAGCGGTATTGCTATAGGAACTACAAAAGGTTCTTCAACACCAAAAAGTGTGACATTGCCCTTTTCTCCTGGAAAAATCATCTTTAAAGAGATTACAAAAAAGATTACTCCCCCAGCTATGGTTACTGAAGCAGTTTCAAGATGAAAGATATCAAGAAAAGCTTCTCCAAAAAAGAAAAATACAAGAAGTAAAGCGAGTCCAAAAATAGACTCTCTAATAATGATAAGTTTTTTTCTTTTTTTATCTACATCTTTTAAAATTGCTAAAAGCAAGGGAACATTTCCAAATGGATCTAAAATAAACATTAAAAGAACAGCTGTTCCTATTATAGAAAATTCTGCACCCATATTTACATCCTTACTTTAAACAGATATTTTTACCAACATACCATTTTACTACAGCAATCGTACTATAGTTCATCTCTCGCTGAGCAAATGGAATCGAACTAACTCGTAACTTTGAAACAACAACTCCACTAGCTAACATAGAAAATAAAAAAAACAGAAACCCTATCCATGCACTATGAAGATACCACCAAAAAAATACTCCTACTAAAAAAGGAGTTAAAATTATACTTAGATATATTGCATAAACAGCAAAGTTACACCAAAATCCTTCGATTTTTGGCATAACTTCTATTTGAAATAACGGTTCTTCTTGTTCCATTATTTCATATTTATAAAATTAAGAGGCATATCCATATCAGCCTCGCGGATAGCTTTTATAGCTGATTGAAGATCATCTATAGACTTTCCAACAACTCTTACTTCTTCACCACGAATAGAAGCTTTTACTTTTAGACCCAAATCTTTTATCTTCTTAACAATCGCCTTTGCATCTTCTTTACTTAGTGTATCATTGATACTAACTGTTATCTTAGTGTTTCCACCGCCAATAGTGTCACGACTAGTCTCTTTAATACCTTTTGAGCTTATATCACGCTTGATAGCTTCACTAACTATCGCATCAAACATCGCATCTGCTTTAGAATCGTTTGAACTAACTAGTGTAATCACTTTTGCTTTTTCATTATAATCAAACTCACAAGTTACACCTTTAAAATCCCAACGATTTGTGATGATTTTCTTAGCTTGTTCATATGCATCTTTTAGTTGTTGTTTTTCTATCTCTGCTGTTATATCAAAACTATGTTCTTTTGCCATATTTATATTCCTTAATTAATTTTCAATATCTTATCAAAAATTTGGATTAAATCCAAAGTCATCTTCAAATGTAGGTTGTGGAGTTGGGTCAAACTTTCCTGCTTGCATACTTTTAGTTCTTAAATGAAGTATATCATTTTTTGAATCTATCCCAACAGGACAAGCCAAAGTACACTCACCACAAAGTGTACAATCCCATATGCCATCTTCTTGTATACGCTCTACAAAACCTTGCTTATCCTCTTCTCTTATATCTGCTACATATCTCCAAGCACGAGTGAGTGCATATGGTCCTAAGAAGTTAGGCTTTACATGTAACACTGGACATGCTGAAAAACACGCATTACAAAGTATACAGTCGCTTTGTTGTTCAATTTTTTCTTCACTCGCTTCTCCCATAGGCTTATAACTATTTACATGTAACCAGCCCTCTACTCTTTTAAGGCGGTTTTGTACTTGTCTAACATGAAGGAGTGGTTCAATCTTATCACCATTTTGTACTTTATACTCACATGAAAGGGTCTCTTGGTTATTGACTCTTACAGAACAACTTCCACAAACCCCACTTTTACAGTTATATCCAAACTTCAAAGTTGGATTTAAATTTTCTCTTACGTAGACTAACGCACTTAAAAGCGTTTGTTCATTTGAAGGTATTTCATAAGTTATATCTTGTATCTTTATCTTCATCTCTCCATCCTTACATGTAAAGAGTTTTTTTTCTTTTCTACATACGAATGAAGTCCTACCTCATCGCTTTTTTGAAAGTCATTTCTAAAGTGTGCTCCTCTGCTCTCTTCTCTTTTAAGTGCACTCAAAACCAAAGTTTTTGCAACGCTAAGAGAGTTTGCAAACTTCAAATGAGATATTAGCCAACTGTTATCTTCTAAGTTAGTATCACTTATAGTAAGTTTATCAAATTTTGATTGTATATCATCTATACTTTTATCCAAGTTTTCCAAACTATTTTTATCTCTAAATATTCCTGCATTTTTAAATAACTCTTTTCCTAAATCTGTACGAAGTCCAAAAAATGTATCACTCTTTTTATCTTTAAAAAGTATACTGAGTTTTTGTTCTGCTATTTTTTGATGCTTTTTTACATCTACATGTAAAGATGTTTTTTCTATCTTAGAAACAACTGCACGTCCAAAGTGAACTATTTCTAAAAGGGAGTTTCCTCCAAGTCTGTTTGCTCCATGCACTTTGACGTTGGAACACTCTCCAATAGCATACAAGCCTTTTAATGATGTTTGTAAATCCTCATCTACATCAATGCCACCCATGCTATAATGAGCCGCAGGGGTTACAGGTATAAGCTCAACACTAGGATCGATATGTTCATGTATATGTATTAGTTTTTTCTCTTGTGGTAAATTTTTTGAAATATACTCATCTCCTAGATGTCTGATATCTAAAAATACTTCATTACCTTTTTGTATCTGCGAAAAAACTGCACGACTTACTTGGTCACGGCTCATAAGCTCATTTATAAATCTTTCACCTTTTTGATTAACCAAAAATCCACCAGCTCCACGGGCACTCTCACTCACTAAAACTGAACTGTTTTTCAAAGAAGTTGGATGAAACTGAACAAATTCAATATCACTTAATCTAGCTCCTGCTCTTAATGCCATTGCTATTCCATCGCCTGTTGACTCGATTGCATTTGTGCTGTACCCATGATAGATACCTGCATATCCTCCAGTAGCAAGAACTACGGAGTTACTCTGCAAAGCTTCTACTTTAGCATTTCTAAGGATTACTAAACCTTTACATGTAAACTCTTCTACAATCAACTCTAATGCAAATGCATTATCTAAAAACACTATATCTTCTTTTAAGCAATTATCATAAAGAGTATGAAGTAGTTTTAATCCTGTATAATCCTGAGAGTAAGTTGTTCGATTAAAACTAGCTGCTCCAAATTTTCTTTGTGCGATTTTATCTTTTTTTCTTGAAAATGGCATTCCTATGCTATCTAGCCAAAAAATATCATCTTTTGCGCCTTCACACATTTGTGATACCATTTTTTCATTGGCTAAACCAGCTGCACCTTTGATAGTATCTTTTACATGTAAAGCTGGGCTATCTGCTTCATCATTATAAATAACACCATTTAGCCCACCTTGTGCCATGCATGTTGCAGCAGTTGTTGGAAAGGATTGAGAAATAACAGCTACTTTTAAACCCTGCTTTTTTGCTTCTAGGGCACAACTAAGTCCCGCTCCTCCACTTCCAACTATAAGTATATCGTACATTATTTTACTAAAAAACTCTTAATGTTTTTCGCTACTATTTTCATCAATTCTACCCTAGCTTCATAACTAGCCCAAGCAATATGAGGTGTTATGATTAGGTTCTTTTTGTTTTTTACATGTAAGAGTTTATTATCTTCTTCAATAGGCTCAGTTGCCGTCACATCAAGCCCTGCAAGTATACCGTTACGGTCAATTGCTTCAGCCAAATCAGCTTCATCAACTATTCCACCACGACCAAGATTAAGTAAAATTGCACCTTTTTTCATAAGGTTTAACTGCTCTTTTTTTATAAGTTTATTTGTTTTTTCATTCATAGGAGCATGAATAGAGATAATATCACAAGTTTTTAGCATTTCATTTAACTCCATACGAGTGTGAGAACTGTCATTGTTCGCTCCACTTGTAGAGTAATAACTTACATTTGCGCCAAATGCATCGGCAACTTTTGCTACAGACTTACCTATGGTACCAAAACCTATGATTCCCCATTTTTTGTCTTTTATCTCGCTGTATGGACGTTCAACATTTGTAAACAAACCACTTTTTGACCACTCACCACTACTAACAAACTCATCATAAAATTTGCTTTGGCTCATTAGATAAAGTGCTAATGTAAAAGTAGTCTGTGTAACTGAAGCAGTCGAATACCCAGCCGCATTTTTAACTTCAATGCCTTTTTGTTTTGCATAATCTAAATCAACATTGTTCATACCAGTAGCTGTAATACAGATAAGTCGTAATTGTGGACACTTGTCCATAATATCACTATCTATGACAACTTTGTTTGTCAAAACAACCTGAGCATCCCCTATGTGCTTTAACGTCTGCTCTTTTGAAGTAGTAGGGTAAGTTATAAACTCTCCAAACTCGTTAAAAGCATCCAAGCTAACATCATCACCCATCGTTTTTGCATCTAGAAATACTATCTTCATTCTATCCCCTTAAATTTCTCTATATAATTCTTTGATTCTAGCACATCACTCTTTAGTTTTGAATTAGAAAATTTATTTTATCTAAAGGATATTATATATAAACTTCCACCAAATAAATATCTATATAAAAATGGGGGGGTAATACGTGCCTGCTATCAAAATTCGTCAAGCAACTAAGAAAGACTCTTCACTAATCCTAAAATTTGTAACTGAACTTGCTACTTATGAAAAGGCAGAACATGAAGTTCTAGCCACTGTGTATGATATCAAAGAATCACTATTTGGTAAAGATTCAAATACTCATGCTGTTATTTGTAACATTGATGATAAACCTGTTGGTTTTGCTGTTTATTTTTACAACTATTCTACTTGGCTTGGTAAACAAGGTCTTTATCTTGAAGACTTATATATTTCTTCTAAACAAAGAGGTTCAGGTGCAGGTAAAGCCTTATTAAAACACTTAGCTAAAATTGCACTTTCTAAAAACTGTGAACGCTTTGAATGGAGTGTATTGGACTGGAATGAACCAGCTATACAATTTTATCACTCAATTGGTGCTAAACCACAAAATGAGTGGGTAAGCTACCGTTTATCGGGAAAAGAACTTAAAGAGTTCGCAAATTCCTAATTTTTGTTAATTTAGCTCAATTATTTTACTTAACCAACCATCTGCTGATTGTTCTGCTACTACTAATGCATTTTGGACTTCATCAGCAGCTCCTATTTTTTCTGATGGGCTCCATATTGCACTTTTACCTGCTGGAATCCACCCTCCTGTAGCTTGATTATAGTTTGATATTGCAACTAGCATATTATATTTTTTTGCATTTTTTTCAAAAATTTTTGCATCTTCTTTATATCCATCCTTACTTAATAAGACACCAGCTATATAAATATCTGCTTTTTCTTTGTAACATGCTTCTATATGTCTTGGCTCTACTGTATCAGCACAAATTGCAAGAGCTACTCTTTGTTCTTCTATTTCCAATATCTGTACAGATTCTCCTGCGCTGAAATACTTTCTCTCCTCTTCTCCGTGAAGATACATCTTATCATACGTTAGTATGTCTCCTTTAGGAGATATGCTAATCATACCAAGTTTTGGTAAGGGTTCCGAAACCAAAGGAGCACCAACTACAATATGTACACCACTCTTTTTTGATACTTGTTTTAAAGGTTCCAATCGAATGTCATTTGTAGTAAAAGCTAATGACTTTCCCAGGTCTAACTCATATCCACTCAAAGATAATTCAGGAAAAACAAGAAGAGAAACTTCCTGTTTTCCTGCCTTGATAGTTGCATTTATATGTGTTTTGATATTACTATCAATATCTCCTCTTAGTGAAGAGATTTGAGCTACTGCAACTTTGAAGTTTTTCAACCTCTCGCCTCTTTTATAGCATTATATGCCTCGTTTAAATCTTGTGTTTTTTGTTGTGCAAACTTTATCATATCTTCTGGTAAATCTTTACTGGCAATTGAATCATAATGGTACTCTTTTACCAATCTTCTGTAGTTCTTTTTTATCACATCCATACTGTCAGTTGGTTGTGATTCTAGTATCTCATAATGTTTGTTTACAGTATTATGAGATTGAGCAAAGTTTGGTGGTCTTTGATTTGTGTAACTATATTTTTGGTATCTAAAGTTAGCTCTATTTTTAAAACTTTCACTTCCTATCATTGCTAGACCAATAACAAAAAAGAAATTAAATGGGAAAAACAGTATTCTTGGAGCAAAGATAAGCAAAATAACACCAACTATCACTGTACCAAAACATACGCCAAGCCATAACACTTCTAAAAATATCCCCAGTGCGATTATTGCAAACCCTATAAATTTTTTCATCAATCTATCACATGACCAACAAATTTTGAGCTGTTATTCAAAATAAGTCCGCCCTTTCTAAAACCAAGTCCACACGCTTCATACGCATAAAAAACTCCTGCTTGATAACTCTCACCATTTTCGTCCGTGTTTAATTCTACATACTCTTGATAGATAGGAGCGAAGTTTTCATACTCACCCTCTTCTTGTGCTAAAACATGATTCTTCTCATTTAAGATTACAGTGTTCGCACCTTCTCTTCCAAAAACTCTTTTTTCTACTTGTTTTTTACCTTGAAGTGGTTCATAAGAACACTCTAATAAAAGCGGGTGGTTTGGATAAAGATCCCATAAGATTTTCATAAAAGCTTTACTCTGGAACATCAAAGTATAAGCAGGGTTCAAGATGATAGCTTTTTGGTTATCCATAATCTCTCTTAACATCAATGCCAAGTCACCCTCATCTATACCGATGTTCTCCCAAGGAATAAGTTTAAACCAATACTCAAAGTTCTCTTCACCTTTAAAAACTCCCTCTTTCCCATCAAACTCTACCTCATCTGCAAATGCAAAATCAGTACCAAAACCAGCTTCATTTGCCGCATTTTGAAGAAGTTTAGTTGTATTTTCATCTTCTAGACTTCCTCTTACACTTGAAAAAAGTATCTTCCAGCCATCATAATGCTCACCGAACTCTTCAGTATCCCCACCCATAACTACTAAACGTTTAAAATTTTCTTTTATAGCTTCATAAGTATTGTTAAACTGACTTCGCTCTTCCATGCCATTGGCCTTGAGCAGTGCCCACTGAACTATAGCAGTCTCAAAAAGAGCAGTTGGAGTATCTGCATTAAATTCTATAAGCTTAATAGGTTTTCCATCAACTCCACCAGCTAAATCAAATCTGCCATAAAGATGCCAATGGATATCATTTTCCCATGATTGTTTTACCATATCAACTAAATTAAATGGAATTCCTATATCATGTAATAAGTCATTTTCAATAACATACTCGCCGGCTTCAACAAACATATCATATAGTTCATTAGTAGCATTATAATAATTCTCAGCCTCTTTGTTGCTCACGACAACAAGCTCATCAGCCACGTATGGACTCTTATCTTCATCCGTATGCCAATAAAACCCAATTGATTCTAAAAACTCACTTGTTAGTGGTTTTACTCTCTCTAGTTTTATCATCTATCCACCAAATCCAAACGATGATTTTCTTTTAGTTCCAAATGAAGAACTTGATTTTTTTGTACTTTTACTTCCAAAAAATCCTCCACTCTTTTTTGTACTAGATTTAAGTCCACCACTTCTAGCTTTTTTAAAACTATCATTACTTCTGCTATATGCTTGTGGTGTTTTATAGTTTGTTCTTCTTTGATTTTGATAGTTTTGATTGTTAAAAAGCTTATTTCCTATATAACTCCCCAGCATTGCACCAGCTACACTTGAAAGTAAAATTGAACCAAGCCCTGGTGCTCCTGAACTCATAGAAGGCTCAGTCAAAGATGAAGTTCCATTGTCTATCTTCACAGCTTCTTCAGCTACAAGCTTATCCATCTCTGCTTTTGAAAGCATTCTTTCACTTCCATCAAGCTCACGAACTACTATCCTAGTTGTTGCACTTGGATACTCTTCTACTATGGTATAACCACCATTTGCCAATTGTTCTATAACTACAAATGCACCTTCTACTTTAGAAGCTTCTGTAAAGGCATTATCATTACTCTTTTGCTCACAACCTTGCATACCAGCTATTACCATAGCCCCAATTCCACCAGCTATCATGTAATCAGATATTTTTCTTACGTATTTCATTTTTTCCCTATGATTTTTTTTAGTTTTATATCTTTTTTTATATATATTTCATCTGCACTTATTTTTACATGTAGACTCTTGCCTACTTGTTTTTTTATTTTCTTTACTATTTTTTTTCTATTCTCTTCTGAAAAACCTTTATTATCAAGTCTTGTTTTAAGAAGTTCCCACTCGACAAATGTTTCACACATCTGTTCTACTATATCTTCTTCTATTTCTATCTCTTCGACAACTTCTATAGGCTCAGTTGATTCAAGTTTATGTCCTAATGTTGGAACATTTGCTAAAGTTAATATTGTTTTTAACTGTTCATCTCTCTCTTTATAGACTTTTTCTATCATCTGTTTAGACTCTATAAGCATCTCTTCTTTTTCTTTATAAAGTCTATCTCTATCATCTTCAAGTTTTTGATTTTTATGTTTTAACTCTTCAATCTGAGATTTTAAAAGTTCTACATACTCACTATCTGCAACATTTGTTACCGCTGTTCTTTTAGGAAGTCTTCCTTCTCTTTGTACACTTGGTGTTAGTAAAACATACTTTTTTCCATCTTCTGTAATTGCTTCTAGAGTACCTCTTCTAAGGCGATTATATATAGCTTCTTTGCTAACACTTAGATACTTTGCCATTTCCATAACAGTTAGTTTTTTGTCCATGAGTTGTCCCTTTTGCTAACAGATGTGTTATTATACAAAAAAAAAGCTAATTCAAAATGAAAGTTGATATTTATTTTTGTTTTTGATAGATAAATATTTATAATGAAATTTGGTTATTTTTACAGACAGATTGAAGTATATGAGGAGAATAATCTCCTCATAATGTGATTATAGTCTAGACTCGTAGCGTCTAAGCATATAAAGTTTCTTAAGCATTTTCTTACGAGCACTGATTTTCTGTTTTTTCTTCTTTTCAGTTCCTGTTTCGAAAAATCTTCTAGCACGAGTTTCAGTAACAACTAGGTTTCTGTCAACTTGTTTCTTGAACTTTCTATAAGCTTCGTCAAAAGAGTCATTAGGATGTACCTTAATACCTGGCATCCGACCTCACCACCTTTCTTTAAAATTTAGGCTTTATTATACCCAAAAATTATATACCTAAGCTTAGACGATAAATACCTAACACTTTCTTGACTTTTTACGTCTAAATTGTTATACTTCCGGCAGTGATAAAAAGGTGACATATGAATATAACATTATTAAAAAGTAAAACGGACAAAGCCAACATAACAACCCAACAAGAGATTATTATAAAGCATGCAAAAACAAACTCTATAAAACTTGATAATACAGAGATAGAAAGCTCTGATAATAATAAAACACTAGAAGAGAGAACAGAGTTTAAGGGCTTTTTACGCTCTTTGAGTTATGGTGACACTATCTTAGTTTATGATTTATGGGTATTGAGTAATGACATGGGTGAATTAGCTAAAATATTAGAGTGTCTGTTAAAACGTGATATTGCTCTTTATATTTGTAATGAAAACGTTCATATAGATATCTCAACTCCACCTTTAGAAGTTTTGACAATACTCTCAAAGTATAGAGAAAAAAATCTTTTAAAAAAACCGGAAAACTCTCAAGGAAGACCAAAAGGAAGAATGTCAAAATCCAAATTTGATCCTCATCGTGTTCAAATCATTGACCAACTAAGTCTTGGAGATTCTGTAAGTAAAATCTCAAGATCACTTGAGGTTAGCAGAACTTCTTTAAAAGATTATATAAACTCTCGTGGACTAAAAGAACTGGTTAAAGCTAAAAAAAGTTTATTAAAAGAAAAACCAATCAAAAAAACGACTAAACAATTAAGCACTAAAGAAGAGTGTTCACTTATAAAAGGAAAATAATGTCTTCATGCAACAGCAGCAATACTGCACCATACTCAAAAAAAAGGTATATAACTTATGGGATTATAAGTCTAATCTCTTTAGTTTTACCATTTATAAAAATAGGGGGAAATCATTTTTTTCTGTTAAGTTTTGAGAAAAAACAACTTCATCTACTATTTACCTCTTTTGACGTACAAGAACTTTATTTGATGCCATTTCTATTAATTTTGTTATTTTTGGGAGTATTTTTCCTTACTACTTTGGGTGGGCGTATTTGGTGTGGATGGGCTTGTCCCCAGACAATCTTTAGAGTTATTTATAGAGACTGGATAGAAACAAAACTACTTGGACTAAGAAAAAGTATTAAAAACAAACAAAAACCTTCTAAAAACAACTATAAAAAAACTATAGCCGTTTTTATTTGGAGTTTTTTATCTGTCTTAGCAGCTGCTAACTTTACATGGTATTTTGTTCCTCCTGAAGACTTTTTTGTATACATTCAAAATCCTATGGAACACACTATACTTTTGGGAACTATTATCAGTATAGCTGCATTTTTAATTTATGATGTAATCTTGTTAAAAGAAGATTTTTGTATCTATGTTTGCCCTTATGCTAGAGTTCAATCAGTTATGTATGATGAAGAGACTATTCAAACAGTATACAACGAAAATCGTGGTGGAAAAATTTATGATGAACAAAAAAATTTAATTAGCTCAAAACCTACAGGACAAAATGATGAATGTACTGGTTGTGAAGCATGTGTGACAATATGTCCTACACACATAGATATAAGAAAAGGTATGCAACTAGAGTGTATCAACTGTTTAGAGTGTGCTGATGCTTGTACAAAAGTAATGGGAAAACTTGGAAAAACTTCACTTATAACTTGGGCGAGTTCAAATGCTGTTGAAGAAAATAGAAAAACACAGTTTTTTAGATTTAAGACTATTGCTTATGGGGTTGCTCTTTCTATCGCTTTAGTTGCTCTTTTTATGATGGGAAGTACTAAAGAGCATATGCTATTAAACATAAATCGTACAACACAGTTATATAAAATAAAAGATGAAGGCAAAGAGATTCAAAATGTTTATACATTCTTATTTCAAAATACAGATACAAAAGATCATAGATTTTATTTTGACGTAGAACATGAAGGAATCTCAATAAAAAAACCATCAAAACCATTTATGTTAAAAGCTGGTACAAAATTGAAAAAAATCGTTATTCTAAAAACAGATAAAAATCTTTCAACGCACAATGAAATAGATACAGTCTTAGACGTAGTAGTAACGGCATATGCGCAAGATCATAAAGAAAAAATTGTTATTAAAAGAGAGACAACTTTTATATATCCAAGCCCTTACTCAGTAAAAAAATACCTCTTAAAATAATACAAAATGAGGCTCTACATGTAGAGCCTCGTAACTCCCCATACATGTAAGTATTTTACCTTGTATATTTTATGGTAAACAAATACTTTTTTTGATACTCTATAAATCTATAAAAACTAATACAAAGAGAGACATATGTCAGAACTTAAACGAACTGCCCTCTTTAAACAGCATGAAAAACTAGGCGCAAAAAACATCGGTTTTTGTGGATGGGAAATGCCTGTTCAGTATGAGGGGATTTTGAAAGAACATGAGGCTTGTAGGAATAGTGCAGCTATCTTCGACACTTCTCATATGGGTGAATTTTTCTTTGAGGGGAATCTTCTATTTAGCGGTATCAATGATACAACAACCGTGGATGTTTTAAAACTTCCAATAGGAAAATGTAAATATGGATTTTTACTAAACAAAGATGGCGGAGTTATAGATGATCTTATTGTTTATAAAGCTGGTGAAGAGAGACTCATGTTTGTTGTAAATGCTTCAAGAATAGATATTGATTTTAAAACAATTAATGATCAACTTCATAATGGCGTATTTACGAATGCATCTGAACAAACTTCAAAACTAGATATTCAAGGACCAGATGCTAAAAAAATTGTGCAAGAATTTGTACCGTTTGATTTAGATGCTCTTGGTTTTTTCAGTTTTGCAGAAACACAGATTATGGATGGTTTTGCACTTGTAAGTAGGACAGGATACACAGGAGAACTTGGCTATGAGCTTTATGTAGATAATAGTGTTGCGCCAAAACTTTGGGAAAAACTTGTAAATAGAGGAGCTGTTCCAGCTGGACTTGGTGCTCGTGATGTTCTTCGCCTTGAGATGGGATACAGTCTTTACGGACAAGAGTTAGATGAAAATACAACTCCAATTGAAGCAGGTGTTGGTTTTTTTGTAAAATATGATAAGTATTTTGTAGGTAAAGATGCTCTATTAAAGCAAAAAGAAGAAGGTGCTCCAAGAAAGTCTATCTCTTTTAAAACAAACTCTAAAAGAGCTCCAAGAAATGGCATGGAAATCTGGCAAAATGACCAAAAAATAGGTCTAGTCACAAGTGGAACTTTTTCTCCATCTGTTAATTCTGGTATAGGAATTGGTTCTGTTGAAACAAAACTATACAACAAAGACAAAGCATTAGAACTTAAAAATACAAGAGGAAGTATCCCAATCTATCTGGAAAAACTTCCATTTTATAAAAAGGAAAAATAATGGCAAAAAAATACAGCAACGAACATGAATGGGCAGTACTTGACGGAGAAGTCGCAAGTATCGGACTTTCTGCTTATGCAGTTGAACAACTGGGTGATATTACTTTTGTTGAACTACCAGAGATAGGAGCTGAGGCAGATAAAGACGATAGTATAGCTTTTATCGAGTCAGTAAAAGCTGCAAGTGATATTTATACTCCAGTTGGAGGAGAAGTTATTGAGGTAAATGAAAAATTAGAAGATGCACCAGAGCTTCTTAATGAGGCAGCAGAAACTACTTGGGTATTTAAATTAAAAGTTCAAGATACGAACGAATTTGAAACTCTAATGGATGAAGCTGGCTATAAAGCTTATATAGAAACTTTATAATGCCATATACTCCGCATACTGCACAAGATGTGCAAAAAATGCTCGAAACAATTGGCATCAAAGAGGAAAATAATCTTTTTGATGCAATTCCTAAAGAGCTTAGAGCAAAAAGTTTTAATCTTCCTGAAGGACTTAGTGAATTTGAAGTTTTTGATAATTTTGCTGCTTTGGCAAATCAAAATGACACATCAAAAATAAACTTCTTAGGCGGTGGTTACTATGATCATATAATTCCAACTGCTGTTGATGCCCTCTCAATGCGTTCAGAGTTTTATACAGCATACACTCCTTATCAAGCAGAAGCTTCACAAGGTACTCTTCAAGCTTTATATGAATACCAAAGTATGATTTGTGAATTAACGGGAATGGAAGCAACAAATGCTTCTATGTATGATGGTGGAACTGCTTTAGCAGAAGCAGCTTTAATGGCTGTTAGAATTGGAAGAAAAAGAAAAAAAATCATTGTAGATTCAGGTGTAAATCCAATATATATAAAGATTTTAAAAACCTATCTAGCTTATCATGAACTTGAAGTTATTCTCTTAGATGTTAAAAGTGATGGAAGTGATAAAGAGAGACTTCTAAAAATGATTGATGAGAGTATCGCTGGATATATTTTCCAAAATCCAAACTTTTTTGGTTCAGTTGAAGATTATAGCGAGATTATCAAAGCACTTCATGATGTTAAAGCATTAGCTATTATGAGTTCTTACCCTATTGCACTTGGTATTTTAAAAAGTGCAAAAGATGTTGATGCTGATATTTTTTGTGGTGATGGTCAAAGTCTAGGAAACTATCTCGGATTTGGTGGCCCTTCATTTGGAATTTTAGCTTGTAAAGAAAAATATATAAGAAATCTTCCTGGAAGAATTGTTGGAATAACTGAAGATGCAAAAGCAAGACGCTCATATGTATTGACACTTCAAGCAAGAGAACAACATATACGTCGCGACAAGGCAACTTCAAACATATGTTCAAATCAAAATCTAATGGCACTACGTGCTACGATTTTTATGTCACTTATTGGGAAAGAAGGGTTTGTAAAACTCTCTTCACAAAATTATAATAATGCAAGTTATCTAAAAAATGAGCTTAATAAAATCATTAATATAAGTATATATAACCAACATCCAACTTTTAATGAATTTGTAATTGAACTTCCTATTAGTTCAAGTGAATTTATCAATAAAATGGAAGAAAAAGGCTTTTTTGCAGGTTTAAAACTAGATAACTTATATGAAAACTTTGAGAATAAAGTTTTAATAAGTGTAACTGAAAAAAGAACAAAAGATCAAATGGATAAATTCATATCATGTGTAAAGGAGATAGTATGAGTTCTACTATATTTGAAAAATCACATGCAGGAAGAAATGGTATAAATATTCCTAAACAAAGTGTCAATGATGCTCCAAAACTTGATAACAGTTTACTTCGAGAAACAAAAGCAGAACTACCTGAAGTAAGTGAATTTGATGTCGTTCGTCACTTCACAAGACTCTCAAATAAAAACTTCTCTATTGATGCAAACTTTTATCCACTTGGTTCTTGTACCATGAAGTACAACCCTAAGATTCAAGAGAGAGTTGGAGGGCTTACAGGGCTTGCTAACCTTCATCCTCACCATATAACAAATAATCAAACCCACTTATTACAAGGGGCTCTCTCTTCACTTAAAACTTTAGAGAACAATTTATGTGAAATAACAGGTATGGATGCTTTTACACTAACTCCACAAGCTGGTGCTCATGGAGAGATGCTTGGTGTTATGATGATTGGTGCTTATCACAAGAAAAAAGGCAATAAAAAACGTTATGTTATCGTTCCTGATTCTTCTCATGGTACAAATCCTGCAACTGCTGCTATGGTGGATTATGATGTAATCACTGTAAAATCAGGGACTAATGGTGATATGGATTTGGAAGCTTTTAAAGAAGCAATGAGCGATGAAGTAGCAGCTGTTATGATGACTGTTCCTAACACATTAGGTCTTTTTAATCCTGAGATAAAAGAGATATGTGATATTGCTCACTCTTATGATGCTTTGATGTACTATGATGGTGCTAATATGAATGCTATTTTAGGTGTTCTTCGCCCTGGTGATATTGGATTTGATGTTATTCATCTAAATCTTCATAAAACATTCGCAACACCTCATGGTGGTGGCGGACCAGGTGCTGGTCCTGTTGGAGTTGGTAAAATACTAAAAGAATTTTTACCTGATTTACAAATTGGATTTGACAAAAACAGTGGTTACTTTTTTGATACTCCTCATGAGAATTGTATAGGAAAAATATCTCCATTTTTTGGAAACTATTTAGTACTGGTAAAAGCTTTAGTTTACATGCAAACACTTGGCCGTGAAGGTATGATAAACGTTAGCAAAAAAGCAGTTCTTAATGCAAACTATATTTTAGCAAAACTAAAAAATCACCTTAAAGCTCCTTTTAGAGATCAAATGTGTATGCACGAGTGTGTTTTTAGTGCTGAGGATTTATCAAAAGAACATGGCATTAGAGCCATGGATATTGCAAAATATCTACTTGACTTTGGTCTTCATGCCCCAACTGTATACTTCCCTCTCATAGTTAAAGAGTCTATTATGATTGAACCAACTGAGACGGAAAGCATTGATACAATTGACTACTTTTGTCAAAAAATGATAGATGCAGTTGAACTTGCTAAATCAGATGCTGATGCTTTTAAAGAGTTTCCAAAAACTCTCCCCATCAGTAGACCTGATGAGACTAAAGCAGCAAGAAGCCTAAATATAAGATGGCAATCATAATTTGAATACAACATGGAGATTCATCGACACTTCTAATCTCACTGCACGTGAAAATATGGAATTAGATGAGTCTCTTTTGGATTTAAATGAACCAGTATTTAGACTCTACACATGGAAAGAAGATTCCTTTACGATAGGTCGTTTTCAAAAATTTGAAGAGATAGAGAACATAGAGAGATTTGGTTCTAATTGGGCAAAGAGAATAACAGGTGGAGGACTACTTCTTCATGGATTTGATGTATCTTATACTATAATCTTACCAGTAGAACTACTTGGTAAAAAAAGTGTAAAAGAGAGCTATGAATATCTTTGTAGTTTTCTTTTGCATTTTTACAAAACAATAGGTTTACATGTAAAGTATGCCAAAGACATAATCCCAGAAACACTTAGTAAAAGTCAATTTTGTCAAGTAGGATTTGAGCCATACGATATGATATACAAAGGTAAAAAGCTAGGTGGAAACGCTCAAAAAAGAACAAAAAAACTAATCCACCAACATGGCTCAATACCCTTAAAACATGACAATAGGGAGTATGCAGGATACTCTTTAGAAGAGTTTGGGATAGATATCTCTCCCTTAAAAGCAAAAGAGTTACTCAAAAAAAGTTTTGCTGAGACTTTTAAAACAATAAAATTTGTGTAGTTATACATTTTGCTATTATGAAATTAATTTAAAGGAATATTTAACATGATAAAACATTTTCTTCTAATCTTTATTTTAAGTGTTGTTGCCCTTAATGCAAATAACTTCAGAAATGGAATGATAGCTTATAAAAAAGCTCAGTTTAGAGATGCTCAAACTTTTTTTAGAACTGCTGCACTAGATGATAAGTCTGTTGCTGCTAGTTACATGTTAGGAAGAATGTATCTTAATGGTGAAGGTGTAAAAGAAAATACGCAAAAAGCAGTTCAATTTTTATTACATGCTTATGATTTTGGCAATGTACCAGCAGGATGTTATTTGAGTGAAGCATATATGAAGCAAGGCACTAATTTAGCACTTTTAGCTACAGGTATTATAGGTGGACTTAAAAAAAGAGTTCCACACTGTAAAGTTGTTTTAAAACAGTACCATGCATATAATTTTCCTAATAAGTTTGATTTTGATAACACTACAAACTATTAACCATCAAAAAATTATTGATTTAACACATGATATAAGTGCCAATATGCCAGTATTTCCTGGAACAAAACCTCCTGTTATAATAGATGGCTGTACTATAGAAAAAAATGGTTTTGCTGAAAAAACAATAACCATGTTTACACATACGGGAACTCATATGGATGCTCCTGCTCATGTGTTAGAAGGGAAAAAAACTTTAGATAAATTTCCTGTTAGCCACTTTTTCGGCCAAGCATATCTTTTGGACTGTTCTACAAAAAGAAGACAAATATCTTTAGAAGATGTCCAAATAATTTCTCCATTTATTGATCAGATTGATTATCTAATTATCTATACTGGATGGACTAAATATTGGGGAAGCAGTTTATATTTTGAGGATTTTCCAGTATTAAGTGAAGAAGCAGCACAATTTTTGGCTGATTCTAATTTAAAAGGAGTCGGTTTGGATACTATATCAGTTGACCCTGTTGATGCAACTCTATTACCAATACATAGAATTTTATTTGAAAAAGAGATGGTTATTATAGAAAATCTAAAGATAAATCAACAACTGCCTCAAACATTTACTTTTTCTTGTTTACCATTAAAAATAGATAATACAGATGGTTCACCAGTAAGAGCAGTTGCAATAATATAGAAAAGGGAATAGATACATAAATGGAACATAAAAGAAAACCTAAATGGTTATTGAAAAAAGTATTTTTTGCACAAAAAAAAGATGTGGAAATGTCACTTAAAGATATAGGTATCCACACCGTTTGCCAAGAGGCAATGTGTCCAAATATGTCGGAATGTTTCTCTAAAAAACTTGCAACTTTTATGATATTAGGTTCAACATGTACAAGAGCTTGTACTTTTTGTAGCGTAAATACAGGCGTGCCAAATGGCACAGTTGATACGGATGAGCCACAAAAAGTAGCACGTGCAGTACAATCGCTTGGACTTAAGCACGTAGTTATTACAAGTGTTACAAGAGATGATTTGGATGATGGTGGTGCTGAGCAGTTTATAAGATGTGTGAAAGCTATAAAAGATATAGATGCTAATATAACTGTTGAGCTTTTAATACCTGATTTAAAGTACAACAGTGAGGCTATAAAAGCAGTTGCAAACAGTGGAGCAGAAGTAGTGGGCCATAACATAGAAACCGTTCCAAGGCTCTACCATGTAAGAAAAGGTGCAAACTATAAAAAATCTTTAGATGTATTAAAAGAGCTTAAAATAGCCAATCCAAAAGTAAAAACGAAGAGTGCTTTGATGTTAGGTCTAGGAGAGAGCGAGGATGAGCTTAAAACGTCTTTACAAGACTTACTTGACGTAGAGTGTACATTGTTAACTATGGGGCAATATTTGGCTCCTAGTAAAGCTCATACAGAAGTTATAGAATATATTGACCCCAAAAAGTTTGAAGAGTACGGAGATAAAGCCATAGACATGGGATTTGAGTTTGTAAAGAGTTCGCCTTATACAAGAAGTTCGTATATGGCACATGAATATTTTGAAAATGAAGGGAAGTTATGAATAAATTTGATGTAGTCGTTATTGGTGCGGGACCTGGTGGATATGAGTGTGCTTCACTTTTGGCAAAGCAAGGTAAAAACGTCGCTATTGTAGAAAAAAATGAAAATCAAATTGGTGGGACTTGTCTAAATGAAGGGTGTGTTCCTGCTAAACATTATTTAGAGAGTGCTACTTATATAGCAAAACAGAGTTATATGCAAAGTTGTGGTGTAAACACAGAAAACCTAAGTCTAGACATAAACACTCTAAAAAACAAAAAAAATGAACTGATAGAGCAGTTAAGAGCTGGCATCAATACTAAACTGAAAAAAGCAAAAGTTACTACTATATTTGGAACTGCTTCGTTTGAAAGCCAAAACAGTATAAAAGTAGGTGATGAGACTATAAGTAGCGATAAATTTGTAATAGCAAGTGGTTCAGTTCATAGACCTCACCCTCTTCTTGAAGTTGATGGAAAACAGATAATTTCAAGCAAAGAAGTATTTGAACTTCAAAAAATTCCAAATTCAGTTCTTGTTGTTGGTGGTGGGGCTATAGGTTGTGAATTTGCAACATTTTTTAACTCAATTGGAGTGGAAGTTGACATAGCAGAGTTTACTTCTCAAATAGTTCCTGCAGAAGATGTTGATGTCGCTAAAGGTCTTAAAAGAGAGTTAGAGAAGAGAGGCATCTCTATAAGTGTCGATACAAATGTTACAGAATTTGTAAAAAATAGTGATAGTGTAGAGATAACTATGCAGACTAAAAAAGGTGAAGTGAAAAAAAACTATGAGCTTGTTTTAGTTTCTATTGGACGTGCCCCAAATACAAGTGAGCTTAATCTTGAAAATGCAGATATAAAGAGTGATAGAGATTTTGTTCTTACAAATGAAAATCTACAAACTAACAACCCTAACATATATGCTATAGGTGATGTTATTACAACTCCTGCCCTTGCTCATAGTGCCTATAATGAGGCAAGTGTAGTTGCTAACAATATTGTAAATGATTCTACATGTAAAGCACTAACTGTTATTCCTTTTGTGACTTTTTGCCAACCTCAAGTTGCAAGTGTCGGTAAAAATGAGAAGATGTTAAAAGCAGAAGGAATAGAGTACACAGCTATAAAGCACTTCTACAAATCAAGTGCAAAAGCAAAGATCAAAGGTGATGATAGTGGTTTTATAAAACTTCTTTGTGATAAACAAAATGGTGTAATTCTTGGTGGGACTATGATAGGAAATGATACTACGGAACATATACATCAAATACTCATAGCAATCAATGCAAGGCTAACAAAAGATGAGTTAGCAAATATGGTTTTTGCTCATCCTACTCTATCAGAGTCTTTATGGGAAATGGTAAAATAATAAAAGTTATTTTACCGCTATTTGTGAATTGCTTTTTGTAATGCAAAGCAATTCCGCATTTTTTGGATTTTGAATATTGGGTAAAAAAGATAGTGGTAGATTCTTATAATATGCAAGTGCAACTTTTATTGATATCCAATGAGAGACGACCAATACATTGCAACCTTCATGAGTTGTAAAAATATAATTCAACCCTTTTATAACTCTATTTTGAAGTTCTTTGAATGTTTCTGCACCATTTAAATCAAACAACTCTGGAGCATTCCAAAAATTGTCAAACTCTCTAGCATACAAAAGCGATGTCTCTTCTTGCTTTTTTCCTTCCCAAGGACCGAGGTTTATCTCTTTAATTTCATTTAAGACATTTATTTCTATATCTTTATCTTCTAAAATGATTTTTATAGTATCTTTAGCTCTTTTTAGAGGGCTTACATAAGCGTTATGGATTTCATATTTGTCTACTATGTTTTTTGTTTGATAAGCTTGTTCTATTCCTAGGGCTGTTAAATCTGAATTTTTATTGCCTTGCCATCTTTTTTGAGAATTCCAAACTGTTTGACCATGTCGTACTAAAAAAATATTTGTTTTTTTCTCTTCCATTTTTATCCTTAGGTAATTAGGTATATGGAAAGTTTTTAGGGTAGTTTATATCAAAAATTAAGTTATCTGACACCGCTATAAGAAGTGTCAGATGGAGTTTGCTTAAAGTGCAGCTTTAGCTTGTTTTACAACTGATGCAAAAGCTTCTGGGTCATTCATTGCCATATCTGCTAAGATTTTTCTATCTAGCTCGATGTTAGCAACGTTTAGCGCATTTATAAAGCGAGAATAACTTATATCGTTTAATCTACAAGCAGCATTGATTCTAGTGATCCAAAGTCTTCTGAAATCTCTTTTCTTGTTTCTTCTATCTCTGTATGCATATACTAGACTTCTTTCAATCTGCTCTTTCGCTTTTCTAAAGTGCTTTCTTCTACCACTATAGAAACCTTTTGCTAATTTTAATATTTTCTTATGACGTCTTCTTCTAACTACGCCTGTTTTTACTCTCATTTGTGTCTCCTTGACCTTATTGGTGTCACATTACGTGAACTTGCCCTATCAATTGACAGGGGAACAATTAAATTAGTGCTAAAGCACTAAAAAAACAACTTAAATCTACGCTTTTCCAAGCATACGATTTACTCTTTTAACATCGCAACTATCGATAGTCTTAGCTTCTTTAAGACCACGCATCTTCTTTGAAGATTTTTTAGTAAGAATGTGGCTTCTAAATGCCGCCCCACGTTTAAGTTTATTCTTACTAGCTTTGAAACGCTTTGCTGCACCACGTACCGTTTTCATTTTAGGCATAGTAACTCCTTGTAAAAATTATTTCATTATTAGATAAAAAGCGAGAGAACTCCCTCTGTTTTGTCTAAGAAACTTGCGATTATATCTTAAAGTTTCTTAAGAGGGAGTAAATTATAAAGTCTATTTTTATTTTTGCTTAGGAAGAGCTAGCATATTTACGTATCTACCTTCAAATTTTGGAGGCTTGTCACGAACAGCAATATCTTCAACCATAGGCCAAACTCTTTCAAGTACAGCTTTACCAGCATCAGGATTTGCCATCTCACGACCACGTAAAAATACTCTAAACTTTACATGCTTTCCAGCTTCTAAAAACTCTCTTGCATGCTTGATTTTATAGCTAATATCGTTATCAGCAATCTTAACAGAGAGTTTAATCTCTTTGACTTCGATAGTCTTTTGCTTCTTCTTAGCTTCTTTTTTCTTCTTCTCTTCTTGATACTTAAACTTACCGTAGTCCATGATTTTTGTAACCGGTGGTTTTGCATCAGGTGCTATAAGAACTAAGTCTAAACCTAGCTCATCTGCTTTGTCTAGTGCTTCGTCACGAGAGATAATACCGTACTGTGTACCGTCATCACCTAAACATCTTACTTCTCTAGCCCTAATCTCATCATTGAGAACTGCTTCTTGCTTTTTACTCAAAAGTGTACCTCACTAAGTTTTTCCTTTGTTATGGACATAAATTCGTCCTTTGTTAGATTATACTGTTTTCTTTCTCTTCTATCTCTTAAAGCAACAGTTTTTTGTTCAACTTCTTCATCACCTATTACCAAAATCATCGGCACACGCATTTTTTCAGCGTTTCTGATACGCTTGTTAAGTGACTCATTTTTAGAAGAAATCTCAAAATCAATGCCATTTGCTATCAATTCACGTCCCAATTCTTTAGCGTAATCTTGATGAGATTCACTGATTGGAACAATAACAACTTGTGTTGGTGCAATGAAAAATGGAAATTCTCCAGCTACATGTTCTGTTAAAATTCCAATAAATCTCTCAAATGAACCAAGTATCGCTCTGTGAATCATAACAGGTTGTTGTTTTTCATTGTTTGCATCTGTATATTCTAGTTCAAACCTTTCCGGTAGATTATAATCTACTTGGATAGTTCCGCATTGCCATTTTCTCTTAAGAGCATCAAGGATTTTAATATCAATCTTAGGACCATAAAATGCTCCACCACCCTCATCTATACTATAAGCTATATTATTTTCATCCAAGGCATCTTTTAGTCCCTGAGTTGAAGTTTCCCAAAACTCATCACTTCCGATAGACTTTTTTTCTGGTTTTGTTGAAACCATAAGTTCATATTCAAAACCAAAAGTTTTCATAATATCATTAACAAAATCAAGGATTTCTATTACATTTTCTTTTATTTGGTCTGGTGTACAGTATATGTGTGCATCGTCTTGAGTAAACTCACGAACTCTAAAAAGTCCATGTAATGCTCCACTCATCTCATGTCTATGAACTACACCATATTCAAAGAACTTTATAGGTAGATCTCTATAACTTCTTGGCTCATTTTGAAAAATCTTGATGTGTCCAACACAGTTCATAGGTTTCATTCCGTATTCACTGATTTTTGGATTAAGCTCATCGCCTTCATTCATCTGAGTGAAGTACATATTTTCGCCATAGTTATCATAGTGCCCGCTTGTTCTCCAAGCATCACTTTTTAAAATCTCCGGAGCACGAACTGGTTCATAACCTCTGATTCTATGCGCATCATATAAAAGACGCTCTAGTCTGCTTCTAAGTCTCGCTCCATTTGGTAACCACATAGGAAGTCCGCTTCCTAAAGTATCATCAAAAGCAAAAAGCTTCATTTCGCGACCAAGTTTTCTATGGTCTCTTTTTTTTGCCTCTTCTATCATCTTTCTATACTCTGCGAGGCTAGCTTTATCTGCAAACGCTGTTCCATAGATACGAGTTAACATCTCTCTGCTCTCATCGCCGCCTAAATATGCACCAGCTACTCTAGTTAAACCAAAAAATCTTAGATATCTTGTATTTGGAACGTGAGGTCCGCGACATAAATCTTCAAAATCACCCTGTTTGTATGTTGAAACTTCTCCATCAGGTATACGAAGTAGAACTTCTTGTTTTAAATCATCATCACTAAACTGCTCCAAAACGGCTTTTTTAGTTGTAGATGTTTTCTCTATTGGAAGTTTTTTCTTTGCAATCTCTTGCATTTTTTTCTCAATAGTCTTCAAATCAGCATCACTGATTTTCTCTTGGGTACGAAAATCATAATAAAAACCATCTTCTATCACTGGTCCTACAAAAAACTTTGCATCAGGATAGAGTTCCTTGATAGCTTGAGCCATCATATGAGCTGTTGAGTGACGAATTACATGTAATGCATCATCAGAGTTGTCAAATAAAACTTCTTGAAAATTGGATTGATTTTGTGAAGAAACGCTTTGTGTGTCAGTTAGAGTTACGCCATCTCTATAGGCTATAACTTCGTTTTGCATATATTTCCTTTACTAATAGAACTCCCAAACCTCGGAAGAACAAAATATGGTGGCCACGATTGGACTTGAACCAACGACCACCACCATGTCAAGGTGGTGCTCTACCAACTGAGCTACGCGACCATATATTTAAAACGTGATTTTACTCAAAAACGACATAAAATAGGCTTAAGTACTCTTTTTACAAACAGAATCCTCTAATTTATTAATACTAAATATATCCCTTTTACTAAAAATTGAACAAATAGTAGTTTTAAGTTATTAAATAGTAAACTATATTCATGATAAGTTCAAGGATAGATACAAAAAACAATATATTATATTTAACTGTGACAGGAACCTTTACAAAAGAAAATGTCACTGAGGCACTCATAGAGTTTATAAGTAAGTGCTCAAAAATGCGTGATGGCTATTTTATTATAAACGATATGTCACTAATGCAAACTCCTTCTATGAAAAACATTGAAATTCTTTTTAGTGCTTCAAAAAAAATCTCAACAGCAAAAGACATTGGAAAAGTAATTAGAATCTTGCCAGAAAAAGAAGGATTAAAAGAGATTTTTAAAAAATACGATACAAAATATGAACTTAACGACATTTATTATGCCAAGAACAAAAAAGAAGCTTTTGATTTAAGGCTTAAAGTCTAAATCAAAAGTTCAATATTAATAAAAATAAAATCTATATGACATTTTATAAGATGGGAGTGCTATTTTTTCTTAAATGACATAAACAAAATAATTACAACACCTATGTTTATCATTACATCAGCAAAGTTAAATACAGCAAAACTAAACCATTTATGCCAATAAAAATAATCGACTACTCCACCATGAATAAATCTGTCATATAAGTTACTAACACCTGCTCCTAATATTACTCCAGCGGGCAAAGAGTACTCTTTAAAAACATCTTTATTAAAAATCAGATATAAAAATACTCCAGATAAAAGTGCAATCTGAAGATATTTTAAATTACCTTCTAAAAAAGAGAGCATTGAGAAAGCTACACCTTTATTATATGTCAGTATTAAAGAAAAATAATCACCATACCATCTAAACCCTTCTAAAAAAATAGTTTTTAGATTTTGATCTATTACAAAAACACCTATAAAAGCTAAAACAAAAACTATTAATGACTTAACCATTAAGCCTACTTTGAAGAAGTGTTGTAACCTCTTCCATCATTTGACTTAATATTTCTTCATCTTTACCCTCTAAAAGTATACGAAGAAGATTTTCTGTTCCTGAATAACGTATAAGAACTCTTATGTTTTGTTTTTCAATCTTGTTCACTAACTGCGTATAGCCTTCTATCTCTTCTAAAGGTACTTTTTTCCCTACACTTAGGTTTTTCTGCAACTGTGGATATAATTCAAATGGATTAAAAAGTTTGCTAACTGGTTCCTTTTTTGTTAGTAAATCAGCCATTACAGCAAGTGCAGCAACAAGAGCATCTCCCGTTTTTGCAAAATCAGCCAGTATAATATGTCCACTTTGCTCTCCACCAAAGTTTAATCCCTTTTTCCCAAACATTTCAAGAACATATTTGTCACCTACACTGCAACGATGAAGTTCTATTCCATTTTCATTTAAATAGTCTTCTAATGCTTGATTACTCATAACAGTTGCAACTGAACTATTTTTTTGTAGTTTCCCATTCTCTTTTAAGTATACACTTAGTGCTCCTAGAAGCTTATCTCCATGAATTACGTCCCCATTTTCATCCACCACAACTAATCTATCAGCATCTCCATCAAATGCAAACCCTACATCTGCTCTTAGTTTTCTTACCTGCTCACCTAGGTTTTCAGGATGAAGTGCTCCACAATTAAGATTTATGTTACTACCATTAGGTTGATCATTTATCAAGATTACATCGGCTCCAAGTTCACTAAAAATAGTTGGTGCCACTTTATATGCAGCTCCATTGGCAGTATCTAATACAACTCTTACTCCATGAAGTGTCAAATGCTTTGGAAATGAATTTTTTATGTGTACTATATAACGTCCTATAACATCATCAACACGTTTAGAACGCCCTATTCCAAACTCCTCTTTTTGATTCTCTTCTATTAGTTCATCATTATAATATATTTTTTCTATCTGGGCTTCTGCTGCTTCATCAAGTTTATTACCAAATGAATCAAAAAACTTTACACCATTGTCATAGTAAGGGTTATGTGAAGCACTTATCATTATTCCAGCATCACATCTAAGATCTTCTGTTAAAAATGCGATAGCCGGCGTAGGCATAGGACCGATTTGTCTCACATCATATCCAACTGCTGTTAAGCCTGATACAATTGCATTTTCTATCATATAACCGCTTCTTCTTGTGTCTTTTCCTACTATTATCTTGTTATTTATGGAGTTCTTACGAAAATAGATTCCCGCTGCCATTGCTAGACGCATTGCATTCATAGCATTAAGTTTTTTCCCAGCTCTTCCTCTTACACCATCAGTTCCGAATAATTTCATTGGTTTTCCTCTTATATGTAAACTTTTTCGAGATTATAGCACAATAAGAAGAAAGTTTTTATAAATTCTTACTTAAAATAAGGACACTTTAATAATTACTTCTGTATAATCAATGCCTAAATTTTAAACGAAAGGCTTAGCGATGGCTAACCATAAATCAGCGGAAAAACGCGCAAGACAAACAATAGTAAGAACAGAAAGAAATAGATTTTATAAAACAAGAATTAAAAATCTAACTAAAGCTGTTAGAGTTGCAGTAGAAGCGGGCGATAAAGAAGCAGCAACAGTTGCACTTAAAGATGCAAATAAGAGTTTTCACTCATATGCTATAAAAGGTATATTAAAGAAAAATACTGCTGCACGTCGTATCAGTAGACTAGCTAAGCTAGTTAATTCAGTAGCTGCGTAATTTACGCGGCTTCCCCCTTTTTTACACCCTACCTCTTTTTGAAAGCCTTATATGTTAAAAGATAAACTCCAACCATTCCTTACGAGGTATGACGAAATCAGTAAACTTCTTAGTGATCCCGAAATAGCTACAGATATAAAAAAGATGACAGAACTGTCTAAAGAACAATCTGGAATAGAGCCTGTTAAGGATAAAGCAATAGAGTATATCGAGACAATTGAAGGTATTGAAGAGAATAAAATGCTTTTAGATGATGACGAATTAGGTGAACTTGCAAAAGAAGAGCTCAAAGAGCTTGAACCTCTTAAGATTCAGCTTGAAGAAGACATCAAGATACTTCTTCTTCCAAAAGATCCAAATGATGATAAAAATATATTTTTAGAGATTCGTGCAGGAACTGGTGGAGATGAAGCAGCTCTTTTTGTAGCAGACTTATTCAAATCATATGTTAGATATGCAGAAAACATGGGTTGGAAAGTTGAAATAGTGAGCTCTAGTGAAGGTGTTCTTGACGGATACAAAGAGATGATTGCTATTATCAAGGGTCAAGGTGCTTACTCAAAACTCAAATATGAGGGTGGAGTTCATCGTGTTCAACGTGTTCCTAAAACTGAATCTCAAGGAAGAGTTCACACTTCTGCAATCACAGTTGCTGTTATGCCAGAGGTTGATGACGTAGAGATTAATATAGACCCAAAAGATTTAAAAATTGACGTTATGAGAGCTTCAGGAAATGGTGGACAATCAGTAAATACAACTGATAGTGCTGTAAGAGTAACTCACATACCAAGTGGATTAGTTGTAACTAACCAAGATGGAAAAAGTCAGCATAAAAATAAAGATGCTGCAATGAAAATTTTAAAAGCCCGTCTTTTTGACATGCAAGAAAAAGAGCGAAATGCAAAACTTAGTGAAGATAGAAAGACACAAGTAGGTTCAGGTGATAGAAGTGGAAGAATTAGAACTTATAACTACCCACAAAATAGAATCTCGGACCATAGAATTAACTTAACACTATATAGACTAGATGCTATTATGGAGGGTGGACTACTAGATGAAGTTATCGATCCACTTATAGCCAATGCTCAATCAGAAGCAATGAGTGCAGCAGGATTATAGAAAACTATAATCCTTTTTTCTTCTGTTTATTTACCACATCATAATATAAAAGATGATGGTCTTTCATCATCTTATGCAACATATCAACATATTTTTCTCTTAATTCAGAATAGTTAATCATAGTATCAGCCGCTTCATAACCAGTGATACTTTTACCCTCTTCTCTTTTTTTCAATCTAGCTTTTCTAAAACTTTTATAAGCATAGTGTCTATTTAAATTCAATATATAAGCATCAACCGAAGACTGCATAGTTCTAAAAATACGTATTTTATGTGTCTTGCCCTCTTCTCGTCCAAGGGGAATAAGTCCAACTTCTCCCCATGTCCAGTGACCAAAAATATTATTAGCTTCTCTAACGAATCTACTTTTACCCCAACCACTCTCAATAGCACCTTGAACAAGAGCTAAAGGTACTGGTACAGTATCTATTCTTTTTAGATAAAGATCTCTGTTAAATATGTTTTTTACCCTATATTTCTTAGAAATTTTCAAAAGTTCTTGTAAATCATTTGAGTTTAAAGAACGAAATGCACTATTTAATGCTTGATTAAAAAAGTTCTCTATAAAAACTCTCTCTTGCATAGTTTTTACATTACTCTTATCTACTAAAGGTTTTAGTATGTTTATAAACTCTCTTTTTTGTGCTTTGCCTTTTAACTTATAATAAGAAGAAGGAAAACCTGTTCCAAATAGCAAAACACTACTACATGTAAGCCCTATTAAAATTTTAGATATTTGTTTCAAAAACTTTTTCTACCTCACCTTTAAAAAATAATCGCCCGTTGGCAATTCTTAGATTTAGTTCTTCTTTACTCGTTGGATATACCTTTATACTCTCACCTATAACATTCTCTACATGTAAAGTGTAAAAACAAGCCGCCATACCTGTGCCACAAGCACCTGTTTCATCTTCTACACCACGCTCATAAGTTCTTACATGTAAAGACTCTCCATCAAATAAAACAAAATTTACATTTGCATTGTATTTATATCTCATTTTTGAAGCTAACTCTTTATCATACTCTTGAAGATTTTTTACAATACAAACTAGGTGGGGAACACCCGTATCATAAAAATGCCACTCTTTATCCATATCTGTAAATTTGTCTGCTAAGTTTTTAACTTCTGTTAACTCTGATTCAACCTTGTTTTTATCCACAATCGAACTTATTAAACCAGCATCAGTTAAAAACGTCATCTCTTCGTTAGCTAATCCATTAGCAAACGCATAGTGTGCGCAAGCACGTGTTCCATTACCACACATTGCGGCATGACTACCATCGCTGTTATAAAATAACCACTTAAAATCACACTCACTGTTAGGCACAAGAACTATAAGTCCATCAGCACCTACACCCTTTTGTCTATGGCATAATTTTTTTGCTAATTCACTATAATCTTTTTCTAAAAATGTATGGAAAATAACAAAATCATTTCCACTCGCGTTATACTTTGATACCTGCATATTGTCCTCTTATATAATCTACAAATTTTTCTACTTCGTTTTGTAAATGTTTTAAATCCAATGAATTATCTACAACCCAATCCGCCATTTTTTTCTTCTCATCTATATCTATTTGAGCATCTATTCTTCTTTTTGCCTCTTCTACATTAAGACCTTCTCTGTTTATTAAGCGGTCTAGTTGAATATTTTTTGGAGTATAAACAACCATGCTCATTTTACAATCATAATCCCCACTCTCAAAAAATAGCGGGATATCTATGATATAGGGAAGCTCGGACTTCTCTTTTTGCTGGGCTTGTCTGTTTATCTCAGATCGTACTTTTGGGTGAATAAGAGCATTTAATTTCTCTCTTTGTTCACTTGAAGCAAAAATTATATCTGCCAATTTTTTTCTGTTTATTTTATTTCCATCAAAAATCTCATCGCCAAAAACCTCTCTTAACTCACCTTTACTTGCCTCTAACTGCTCTTTTGCAATTACATCTGCATCAATTACACTAAAACCATGCATTTTTAAAAGTGAACAAACCGTACTCTTGCCAGTAGCAATCCCTCCGGTCATAACGTAAGCGTGATTGAATTTCATCAGTTTTTTTGGACTCCCAATAAATCTTTTCTCAAAGCTGTAGGAAGTGCAAAAGAAGCTAGATGCATCTCTGCATTGTAATAACTCAAATCTTCTATCAAGTCTGCACGCTGTAAAATAATATCAGCAGTAGGGTGATACTTTTTAGTTGCTAAAATTGCTCTTTTATTTTCAATTTTATATGTCATAACAATACCAAATAAACTACCTAAGTTAGTAAGCGGTGTTTTTAAGTCATCAATTGCTTTTAGTACAACTAGACCATCGTTTCGTAAAACTCTATTTATCTGTGCTACAAAAGTTGGTTCATAAAATCTATCAGAATTTATAATAATTACATCAAATGAGTTGTCTTTAGCACTCTCAATGCATGAAACATTATTACAAAGGTCTACATGTAAACCTTCATATCTAGCAATCTCACTGTTTATATGATCATGACTTCCTAAAATAAATACATCTTTTGGATCTTTATGCGTACAAAGTGCGACATGAGTTAGCATCTCTGCATTTATAACATCTTGGTTTAACATCATCAGCCTTTTATTTTTAGCACGATTTTAACATAATTTTGTTAAAATAGCTTAAAAACAATCAAGGGCTAAAATGAGCACAGTAAGTTATAAAGATGCAGGCGTTGATATAGACGCAGGAAACCAGTTTGTAGAGAATATAAAACCTCTAGTAAAATCAACTTTTGATTCAAATGTAGTAGGGGGAATTGGCTCGTTTGCTGGTGCTTATGAAATGCCAACTGGTTATAAAAAACCTGTTATGCTTGGTGCAACTGATGGTGTTGGAACTAAACTAAAACTAGCAATAGAGTCTGGCAAATACGATACTGTGGGTATCGATCTTGTGGCTATGTGTGTAAATGATCTTATTTGTAACTTTGGAACTCCACTTTTCTTTTTAGATTATTATGCTACTGCAAAACTTGACATCGATGCTTCAACTGCTGTTGTTAAAGGTATCGCTGATGGCTGTAAAGAGAGCGAGTGTTCACTTATTGGTGGTGAAACTGCCGAAATGCCAGGAATGTATAGTGGAAAAGATTTTGATTTAGCCGGTTTTTCAGTCGGAATTGCAGAAAAAGATGAGATGAACAGACTAGTTCACGTAAAAGCTGGAGATGTTTTAGTAGCACTTCCTAGTAGCGGTGTTCACTCAAATGGTTTTTCTCTAGTTAGAAAACTTTTCTTTGAAAAGCTAGACTATAAATTTGACACCGAATTTGATGGCAAGCCACTAATAGATACACTTTTAACTCCAACAAAACTTTATGTTAAAACATTTAAAAAATTAAAAGATAAAATCAACGCTTTAGCTCACATTACTGGTGGTGGTATTGTTGAAAACTTACCTCGTGTACTTCCTGAAAATATGCAGGCGACTGTTTATAAAGACAAAATCAAAACTCTACCTGTATTTGATTTTATGTCTAAACATGTTGAAGAAAGTGAAATGTACAGAACTTTTAACATGGGTGTAGGTATGGTCCTTGTTGTAAGTCCTGAGAATGTAGATGATGTTTTAGCTAACTCTGACGGATATGTTATTGGTGAATTAAAAGAGGGTGAAAGAAAGGCAGTAATGCTTTAATGACCCCTATTTATATAGTCTCAAAACTATTTACATACCTGGTTTTACCACCAGGTATTTTTATAATCTTTTTTTTACTTGCCTCTTTTTATATAAAAAAATTTCGCACAATTTTTGTTTTAGTTGCATTATGCTTCTATGCACTTAGTAACTCTCATGTATCAGACTATCTTTTATCTTCATTTGAACGTCCTTTTAACAAACCCTTAGAAAAAAGCTCTCATGTTGATGCTGTTGTGGTTTTAAGTGGAGGAAGTGTAGAAGGAAGTGCAAATATACCTATAGGAAGTGATGCTTACAAAAGAGCTATGTGGGGATTAATGATAGCAAAAACAAACAACTTACCACTGCTTTTTAGCGGAGCTGGGGTAGGGAGGTCATACACTGAGGCAGATGCTTTTTTAGACAGTATGAATGAGATTAAAAAGAATCTACATGTAAATATACCTGTATCTTCTAAGATTGAACTCAACAAATTTGCTTTACATGTAGAGAACAAAAGTATAGATACTTATCAAAATGCAAAATTTTCAAAAGATAAATTCGATAAACTTGGCATACAAAGACCGACTATATATCTCGTTACTTCCGCTTTTCATATGAAACGCTCGATAGCACTTTATACATACTTTGGTTTTAAAGTTATACCGGCCGCAACAAGCTTTCGTCTTAGCAGTCAAAAAAGAGAGATGGATTTTTGGTCTTTTATGCCAAATATAAGGGCACTAAACAATAGCTATACAGCACTACACGAATATGCAGGAATGTTAAGTCTTATTTTACGTGGTATTATTTAGAAGGAATATTTTTTGCTTTAATCAAAGTATCTAATCAAAAGGATACTTATGCAAATAAATTCAGTAAATCTAAACACTCAGTCATTTAGTGATGAAAAGATAACAAAAGCAAAAATTACTGAGTTTGCAAGCGAACTTGAAAAACAACTAATTAATACCATAAAAACTCAAAAACCAGAAGAGCCCAAAAGAGATGAAGAGGTTGTAGCTTTTTTAGAACAGCTTACCTCACAAGGGGCTGTTTCATACATACAACAACTAAATCTTGAAAAAATAGAAAAACTATTAGAAGAGAAGAGAGAGAAACTCAAAGAGTCTTTAGGGTTACATGAAAATGCCAATCCTCCATTAGAAGGTAAGGCAAGAGAAAATGCCTTAGCTTCACTTGAAGAGATGATGAGTGCTTATGCTAAAGAGTTGAACGAAAGAATGGCGGCTAAGTCAGAGTTAGAAGATAATCAAGAAAAAACAAATAGTCCCTTATCGTCTTTGCTTAGTTAAATCCCCAAGTTGGGGATTTACTATTTTTTAATTACCGCTTTATTTTTTATGATTTCTATATCTATTTTATCTCCATCATTAAAAGAACTAAGGTCATCATTTGTATTCCAATAAGTTCCTTCAAACTTTATTTGTTTTCCATCAACAGTACCAACCCCGCTAGTATGAACTCTATCTTCACTGTTACTACTAGTTTTTTCAATTATATTAATAAACCTTTGTCTAAATAATAAAATAAATACTAACCCAATGCTAACAACCGTCGCACCTTGTGAAAAAAAGCTCTCAAAGTCTAAAATCCAAAGCTCAAGCAATGCTACTATTAAAAAACCTACTCCAATAGGAAATATAAAGAATGAAAAGGTTAAAGCTTCTAACCCTACAAGCACAATACCTATTGCTAAAAGCCACTCAAATGACAAAGCTTCCATTACTGTTTGCTTTTACCAAAAAATTCTGACACCATAGATAAAGATCCAACAAGCTCTGTTGCTTCATAAGGAACTATCACTTTATCTTTAGATTCACTTTTAGCAAGTTCATTAAATGCTGAAATTCTGTCTTTTGTTAAAAGGTACTCTGCACTTGAACTATTTTTTGCAATTGCTTCATTTATCATATCCATAGCTTCTTTTTGTCCCTGTGCTAAAGCTATTTGTTCATACTTTTTTGCATCTGCCATTCTCTCTATTGCTTCTGCTTCAAGAACTGTTTTTTGCTTTAGTGCTTCTGCTTCTCTTATAACAGCTTCTTTATCTGCAATTGCCTTTAGCTCAATTGCTCTTTTTTCTCTCTCAGCTTTCATTTGCATATTCATAGCTTCTTCTATTTCATGTGGAACAGAGATATCACGAAGCTCAACTCTCATAGTTTTTACACCCCATTTTTGAGTTGCTTCATCAAGTGCCAAAAGTATTCTTTTGTTGAGTGTATCTCTTGAAGATAGAGTCTCATCAAGGGCAAGTTGTCCAATCTCTGCTCTTAAAGAAGTAGTTGAAAGATTTGAAATGGCTTTTTTAAAATCAACAACACCATATACTGCCTCTTTTGCAGTCTCTACTTGAATAAATACTATCCCATCAACTGATATATTTACATTGTCTTTTGTAATAACACTTTGTTGAGGTATGTTTATAATCTGCTCTTGTTTTGTTAGTCCGTCTCTAACAGTATCTAAGATGGGAATAATAAGATGAAGTCCGCCATCAAGTGTTTTATGATACTTACCTAGTCTCTCTATAACCCAAGCATCCGCTTGAGGAACAATCTTAACACCTTTGTATATGATAATTCCAAATGCTATTATTAGTGCAATAGGGATAATCATACTTGGATCAATACCTTGAATATACATGTTATTCCTTTGATTTTATTATTTGACTTTCAATTATATATAATACGTAATAAAGAGTATATTAAAATCATATTCTCAAGAACGTCCGGTTACCCAGTCTTCCATGTTAAGTACCGATGGATACTGCTCCTTGAAATCCTCTTCATCAAAAGAGAACCTATACTCTTGCATATAACGTTTTAAGAGTTTGTATGCTTTAGTGAGCTCATCAAATTTTTTAGCATCTCCATTTGGCATATCTGGATGATATACTTTTGAAAGTTCTCGATATCTGATTTTTAAATCACTATAGCTAGCCTTGGTACAAAATTGCATACTCTCAACAGCTTTTTCAAACTCTTGATATTTCATCTTAAAATGTATATTTTTTTAAATTTAACGAAGCATGGGTATAGTCACAAAATGGCTTATTTTCAGATGCTCCACATCTACACAAACTATATTTTTGTTGATGTGCATTTGTAGACCATTTGTCTACATGTAAACTAACTTTTCCAAGAACATTAATAGGTCCATTTTTAATTATTGTGATTTTGTATCCATCGTAATCTTCACAAGAACTCTCCCCAGCTAACTCATAAGACAATGCACCTGAAGGGCACTGCTTAATTGAGTTTTTAACCTCATCAATACTAGCGCCATCAGGATTTATCCAATCTTGACTAGCATTTTTATAAATCTTAGGAAAATTACGAACACAGTTTCCTGCTCCTGAACAGATAGAGCGATTAAAAACTATATTTATCTCTTTACCTTCGTATTTTTGAATTATCTCTTCGTTTAAAGTATTGGCTGATTTAAATCCACACATTCTGTGAGTACCGTCACAAAAGGGTTGATGTTTTGCTTTTCCACACCTGCATAATATGCTATTTTTTTTAATAGCTATAGATTTGCCCTTTGAATCAAATAAGATATTTTCAGTTGTATCTTCTTCAGTATCAATACTTAGTCTAAGTGGTCCATCATGTATAGCTTTAATACTTAATTTACTCATATTTGCTCCTTCAAGGTTTTATATATTCTATCATAAAAATATATTACAAAATTTACATCTCTTCTAAAATCTGCTCTGCCATCTTTTTAGAGTTTCCTACACAATCATTTAATCCAACACCAAAATATGCGTTTGAGCTTAAATAAAGCCCTTTATGCTCTTTTAGTTTTTCAAAAAGTTCACTCATCCTATCTAAATGTCCAACTCCATAATTTGGGATACCTCGTTCATATCTTTTAACATAATTTATATCAGGAGTTACATCAATTCCCATAGTCTCTTTAACTCCGCGTACTGCAATCTCTAGAAGCTCTTTATCACTTTTTAAAGCAAGTTCAGGATTTCTCTGTCCTCCTATCATTACTCTGAGTGATTTTTTATTTTTAGGAGCACGATCATCAAATATGGAACTATCCCATAAGACTCCAAGAATCTCTTTTTTTGCGCTTGAGGTAGTAAGTAAACCAAAACCTCGTAAATCATGAGAAAGTTCATTATAGCCCAATCCAACTATGCTTATAGGTGAATATTCAATAGAGTTTAACATACTAGAGAGTTCTTTATCTATTCCTTCTATCATATTGGCACTTTCATATGCAGGAGTCGAGAGTATAACTTTATCAAAACTCTCTTTTTTACCATCTACATGTAAAACATATTCATTTTCTTTTCTATCAATACTCTTTACATGTAAACCTGTTTTTATCTCTATATTGGCTGAGTCTGCAAGTCTAGTTATAAAAGAGCTAACTCCTCCTTTAAAGCTCATCAAAACTCCACCTGGTCCAGCTTCTTTCTTTTTCTTTGCAAGCATACCTCGAAAGAGTCCACCATACTCTTCTTCAAGTTTTGCCACTGCAGGAAAGGCTGATTTTACCGAGATTTTATCTGGAGAGGAGGCAAAAATACCTGCTACCATAGCATCTAAAAAAGTGTCTGTCATCTCTTTTCCAACTCGTCTATATCCAAAGCTCTGCAAAGTTTCATCTTTGCTATCTTTTTTTGCTGCTCTAAAATACTCAGTAGCAACACGAAATTTGCCTTTACATGTAAGAAGAGGGGACTTTAAAAAAGCCATTGGAGATTCAGGAAGTCTATGAAGTGCGTCTTTGTAGATAAACCTTACTCTGGCATTATCATTACTTCTCATCAAAATATCATCACAACCTGAAGATTTGACTAATTCCAAAGTATCTGGTTTGTTTGATAAGAATCCGTTGCTTCCCTCTTCAAACAAAAATCCATCTACCTCTTTGGTTTTCATCTTACCACCGATTCTTTTCTCTTTTTCATATAGAGTTATGCTAACTTCCGGATTTTTTTGACGTATATAAAACGCTGTAGCTAAACCACTAATACCACCACCAACAATAGCTATCTTCATAAGTTGTAACCTTTATAAAATAATAAAAATCATTATAGACTTATTTTTTAAATAAAGAGATAACTTAAGTCAATTTTGAGATAGATAAGAACGTAATAAGTTAATTTGTTCTCTATAAGCTTCTTTGTTATAATTATCTGAATGTATATTCATAAACCCATGAAAGTAATCTGAATGGACGATTTTTAAATTTTTCTTTTGCAAAAGCATCTTTTTTAATTCTAAAACATCAAAGTGAGTTTCACTCTTTGGTAAAATTAACTCTATTTCAAATCTTGGGTCAATTTGTGTAGAGTTTCTTATTTGTGAACCATAAAAACAAATTGCACGAGAGATACTATTATCCATCACTTTTTCAGATAATCTCCAAACAATACTAGCCCCTATACTAAAACCTATTAACATACTAATACTAGAAGTTGTTTTGAGTGTTTTTAATAATACTAATAAATATTTATCGAGTCCTACATTTTGTATAAAATATGAGTATGCCTCTTCTTCATTTTTAAATCCCATATTTTTTCCATCATATGGGTCTACAATCACACTAGCACCTAATTCTTTTTTTAATTTAATTAATGCAGGAGTTTTACCAAATATATCTGAGACTAAAACAACACTCACTCTTAACTCTTTATCTTCCTAAGCCACTCTTCTAAAGTCTTTTCAAATCCCATAGTAGAGTTTTCATAAAAAGAGAGATTTTTTTCAAGGTATTCTTGTTCTACCCAACCACCAAAGTCATGAGGATATTTGTAGTTTTTTGGACTTGGACTTTTTAGCTGTGATGGAACCTTTAGTGCTTTTTCATTTTGTACGTATGCTAACGCTTCGTTTATCCCTTTATAACAACTGTTAGATTTTGGACTGCACGCGAGGTAAACCAAAGTCTGCGCTAAAATTATTCTTGACTCTGGAAAACCAATTTTGCTCACACTTTGAAGACAACTGTTAGCTAAATTTAGTGCATTTGGGTTAGCATTTCCTATATCTTCACTTGCTAAAATTACTAAGCGACGAGCAATGAAGTCTGCACTTTCTCCTCCGTCAACTAACCTTGCAAGATAATACATAGCAGCATCAACATCACTTCCTCTGACACTTTTTATCATAGCACTTATAAGATTATAGTGAGAGTCATCTGAGCTAACACCATCTTTAAGCGCATTTGGTCTTAATGCTTTTAGATTTTCATATGTTACATGAGAATCTACTTTTATAGCATACTCAAGCAAGTTCAAAAGCGAGCGACTATCTCCTGCTGAGGAACTTATAAGATACTCTTTAGCATCATCATCAATCTCAAATTCTATCTCTTTTTTTACTCTATCTATTACTTCTTGCAAATCATCATTACTCAAAGAAAAAAATTCAAATAGCATTGAGCGAGAACGGATACCTGAAGAGAGTGTAAAATAGGGGTTTTCTGTACTTGCTCCAACTATAATAGCCTCTTTATTTTCCATAGGAAGCAAAAGTACTTCTTGTTGGGTTTTACTAAGTCTATGTACCTCATCTATAAAAACAAGAGGTTTTGCTAGAGAGTGTTTATGCTCTGAGAATATCTTTCTAAAAGCATCTACTTTAACACTTGTAGCATCTAGTTCATAAAAGGGGAGTTCAAGTTCATTTGAAACTATTCTAGCCAGTGTTGTTTTACCAACCCCAGCTGGTCCAAAAAAGATACAGTGAGGAATAGTACCAGATTTTAACAGCTTAAAAAAAGGACTGTTCTCACTGCAAATATGTTTTTGTCCAGCCATCTCAGGAAGAGAGTTTGGACGAAATTTAAGAGCTAGGTTATCTACTCTCACTCTCTTCTTCCATATATTTAAGATAATCTCTTAATGCTTTATACTCATTTGGTTCTAGATATCTAGTTTTTCCAAGTTTTAACATACCCAAATCAACTATACCATAACTAACACGTTTCAGATCAACTACTTCAACATCAAAGTATCCAAAAAAGCGTCTAAGTTCTCTATTTTTACCCTCTTTTATAGTTACTTTTATAGTTGAGAAGTTTGGTCTATTTTTTATGATACGATAGTTCACAAAAGGAGCAAAATCCATAGAATGTATGCTGCTACTGCTATGTCCACCTTTTCTTGCATCTTCTGCATGAAGTCCACTTCTCATAGCTTCTTCCATAGGAGGTGTAATCTCACCGTTTATTTTAATATAATATACTCTTTCTAAATCACCATGCATTAAAGCACTTACTACTTTTGGAGAATCACACAACATCAAAAGACCTTCACTTGCATAATCAAGTCTTCCTACACTTAAAAAGTGCTCATACTTCTTTGGTAGCGTGTCATATATAGTTTTTCTACCTCTATCGTCTTTTTTACTAACTAACTCACCTTTTGGTTTGTTATAAACGATAACTGTATATCCCTCTTTTTCATAAAGATTTTTACCATCTACATTTACTTTATCATCAAAGGTTACTTTAGTAGAAAGATCAGTTACAACTTTTCCTCCAACTTTTACTAAACCTTTTTTTATAAGCTCATCTGCTTCTCTTCTCGAATAACGAGTATTATGAGAAATAATTTTATTTAATCTAAATTTTTCCATTATTTTATTCCTGCTTCTACCAAATCATGAATGTGTAAAACACCATTTACATGACCTTTTTCATTAGTTATGACAAGCAGTTGTATTTTATGATTTTCTACAACTTTTAGTGCATCACTAGCTAACATGTTTGCATCATTTAGTATTTTTGGACTCAAACATGCATACTCTATAGCTCTATTTTTCATAGAAAAATCTTCACTCAAAAGTGCCCGCCTAAGATCTCCATCACTAAGTAGTCCTACTAACTCATTGTTCTTGTTAGTTATAAGCACATTACCAAGTCTTCCCTCACTCATAGCTACAATAGCATCTTTTAACTGTGTATCTTCACTAACAACAGGTAAGTCTTTTACTCTCATCAGGTCACTAACTTTTATAAAAAGTTGTTTTCCTAAACTACCTCCTGGATGAAATGATGCAAAATCAGATTTTTGAAAATCTCTCTTTTTCATTAAACAAACAGCTAACGCATCACCAACCGCGAGTGTTAGTGTAGTAGAAGAGGTTGGAGCAGTATCTAAAGGGCATGCTTCTTTTTCTATATCGATAGATAAAAAAACATCGCTATATCTTCCAAGTGAACTATTTTTATCTCTTGCCATTCCTATTAAAGGTATATCGAACCTTTTAATATGAGGAAGAATTTTAATAAGTTCTTCACTCTCACCACTATAACTAATAGCTAAAACGGCATCGTCTTTGCCTATCATACCCAAGTCGCCATGCATTGCTTCTGTAGGATGTAAGAAAAAGCTACTTGTTCCTGTACTAGCTAATGTTGCAGCAATTTTTGCTCCAACCAAACCACTTTTTCCAACACCAGTAACTACTAACTTACCTTTAGTATTCATCACAATATCAACAGCTTCTTCTATTTCAGAACCTAAGTTTTCAGCACATCTAAGTAGCTCTTTAGCTTCTATTTCTAAAACTTCTTTTGCAATTTTTATAAAATCCATACTTAATTTTCCTTACATTACAAATATCGTAGGAACGATAGTTGGATATTTTTTCATCTTTCTAAAGATATGTTTTCTAACAACTGCTCTTAACTCATTTTCAAAAGCTCTTGTGTTTTGGATAAGCTCTTTCTTTGCATTAACAACAAATTGGTCTACAATGCCTTCCATATCTTTACTAAACGCATGATCTTTAGAATCTGATACTAAACCATAACTAACAACTTTCGGCTTATTAATAAGCTTATGTTCACTCTTATCTATCTGAGCTACTATCATAACTAATCCAGCATCTGCCATTTTTTGTCTATCAATCACAACATCACTAGAGATTTGTTGATTTATCTGATTATCAATAAATACTTTTCCTACTTTAACACTTTTAACTTTTTTAACATACTTTGGACATATTTCAATCTGGTCACCATCACCCATAAGAAGAGTGTTTCTAGCAGGAATTCCACAACTAATACCAGTCTCTTTATGTTTTACAATATGGTTATATTCACCATGCACCGGCAAAAAGAACTTAGGTTTAGTAAGTCTAATAATTAGTTTTTGTTCTTCTTGTGCAGCATGTCCACTCACATGAATCTCACTAAAATCTTGATAAGCTACATTTGCTCCACTTTTTAGTAAAAAGTTAAGTACTTTAGATACGCTTCCTTCATTACCAGGGATTGCTTTAGCTGATATGATTATCTGATCACTTGTTTTTATCTTGATATGTCTATGCTCATCAGTTGCCATTCTATAAAGTGCACTCATAGTCTCACCTTGGCTTCCTGTTGTAACTATTAAAACATCTTTATCGCTATATTTATTTACTTCGTGTGGGTCAATAAATATACTTCTGTCAAAATCAATATAACCTAAATCCATAGCAGTAAAAAGGTTTCTTTCCATTGAACGGCCTATAACACATACTTTTCTACCATGCTTTACACCATGATCTATCGCTTGATAAACTCTATGGATATTTGATGAGAATGTAGACATAATAACTCTACCTTTTGCTTTAGCAAAAATACCATCAAAAGTCTTACCAACAGTACTTTCACTTCTTGTAATACCAGCTTTATATGAGTTTGTACTATCACTTAAAAGCGCTAAAACACCTTTTTCTCCATAGTAAGCAAAACGGTTTAAGTCTGTCACATATCCATCTATTGGCGTATGATCAATCTTAAAATCACCAGTATGGATGATAGTTCCTGCTTCTGTTGTAATAGCAAGAGCTGAAGCATCTATAATTGAGTGAGTTATGTGTAACCATTCAACTTTAAAATCTCCAATTTTTATAACTTTTCGTTTTTCTACTGGACGAAACATCTTCTTTTGAGCTTTTAGCCCATGCTCGTCAAACTTGTTTGAAATCATTCCAAGTGGTAGTGGCGTAGCATAAATAGGAAATTGCATCTCTTTAAAAAGATATGGTAATGCTCCTATATGGTCCTCATGTGCATGAGTTATAACAATACCTTTTATCTTCTTTTTTATAGTTCTTAGATATGTAAAATCTGGTATAAGTATATCTACACCATGCATATCTTCACTAGGAAAACTCATTCCAACATCCAAAATTATAGCACTAGTATCGGTCTCAAATACACAGATATTTCCACCAATCTCACCAAGTCCTCCTAGAGGAGTAATGCGAATTTTAGCATCTGTTTTTAGGTTTAGTTGTGCAAACTTTTGAAGTCTCTCTTTGTGCATTTTCTCATTTGCAGCAATAGTCTTTCGCATGTCATTTTGCCACTTTTCATTACCTTCTAATGCACTAGGCTTAGTTCTTGCACTTTGAAATTTTTTACTGTTTCTTTTTTGCTGTGGTTTTTTAGCATTTGGATTTTTATTTCCGTCTTTATCATCTGCTGGCTTAGTATTTGGCTTTACATTGCCATTTTTTTCTGCAGGTGGTGTTGGTTTTTTATTTCCGTTTTTACTTTGAGGCTTTCTCTTTTGTTGAGGCTTTTTTACCTCACTTGTTTGTGGACTCTCCACTTGTTTTTTCTCTTCCATCTTCTTTATTCCTTAAGTCGTTAAATAGTAGATGATGAGACATGACGCTAATCTCGTGAGGTCGAACGGTAAGTGGGAATTCATATTTTTCTAAAAGTAGGTTAGCCTTTTTTTTGTCAACCCACTGTGAAATATTTTTCAACCATGTTTTTCTAGGAGCAGTAAACGAACGTTTTAGATATTTTTCAAACATCTCCAACTCTTCACTTGTCTCAAAAACTCCAGGAAATTCACCTTTTATGAACTCTTTCTCTTTTTTGATCATTAATATTGATGAGGTTACTTTCGGTTGTGGTTCAAAAGACTCAGGGGCAACATCAAACAGTATCTTAGACTTACCAATAGATTGTGCCAAGATAGCTAACGATGTAAACTCTTTTGTCTTGTGAGGTGCTGCAAATTTCATAGCAACCTCTTTTTGAATCATAACGACCAAACTCTTGCACAGTGGGTCTTTCAAAGCTTCAAGGATAATAGTTGTAGCAATATAATATGGTAAATTTGCTACCAAATCATAAGGCTCATCTGCTAAACTACCCTTTGGAAATTTCTCTAGTACATCACCTTCGACTAGAGCAAATTTTCCCTCACTAATTTCTTCAGAAAATTTATCTTTTAGATAGACTATTAAATCTCTGTCTACCTCATATGCTACTACAGGCTTAACCTCTAGCAGTCTTTGCGTCAAATCACCTAAACCAGGTCCAATTTCGATAAGTTTTCTATCGTTGTTGGGCATCGATTGGATGATCCTATGTAAAACTGAGGTGTCTTTTAAAAAGTTTTGTCCAAATCTCTTTTTTGCTTCAATCATAATAACTACCTCTAAATTTAGGCGATTATACCTAAATTTTACTTATAAATAGATTATTCAGCATAATTTGAGTACAATAAAAGAAAACTATTTAGGTATATTATGGACAATTTTCAAAAAAACTTTTCAAAAGATAAAACTTCCTTTGCTAGTTTTGCAAAAAGAATTATTCCTTGTTTGGATGTTAAAGATGGACGTGTTGTAAAAGGTGTGAACTTTGTAGGTTTGCGTGATGCAGGAAACCCTGTAGAAGTTGCAAAACGTTATAACCAAGAAGGGGCAGATGAAATCACTTTTTTAGATATCACTGCAACTCATGAAAATAGAGATACCATAGTTGACATAGTAGAAGAGGTTGCAAAAGAGGTTTTTATACCACTCACAGTTGGTGGTGGCATAAGAACTTTAGATGACATATACAAACTTCTTAAAGTTGGTTGTGACAAGATAAGTATAAATTCACATGCTATTAAAAATCCTGATTTTATAAATGAAGCTTCAAAGAGATTTGGTTCACAGTGCATAGTCGTTGCAATAGATGCAAAAAAAACTGGTGACAGTTGGAATGTGTATGTTAGTGGAGGAAGAATAGATACTGGAATTGATGCATTAGAGTGGGCAAAAGAAGTTCAGCAAAGAGGTGCTGGAGAAATACTTTTAACTTCTATGGATTGTGATGGAGTAAAAACTGGATACGATATTGAACTTACTTCTAAAATGAGCCGTATGCTTGATATTCCTGTTATAGCAAGTGGAGGAGCTGGAAGTATGGACCACATAAAAGAGGCATTTGAAAATGATGCAGATGCTGCTCTTGCTGCTTCTATATTTCACTTTAAAGAGATAGATATTATGGATTTAAAACGTTACCTCAAAAGTGAAGGGATACCTGTAAGATTATGATAGTTTGTGCAGGAAGAAATGAAACTTTTGAATTTGCTCATCCAATTGGAGTAGGGCTTATAGAGAGTAGTATAAATTTAACTAGGCTTGCACTGTTTGATAAACCTGATTTTTTACTTTTTATTGGAAGTGCTGGTAGTTATGGAAATCATGAAATCTTTGACATAGTAACCTCTAAAACAGCGGCAAATATTGAGTTGGGTTTTTTAGATGACAAGTGTTATACACCTTTAGAAAATGTAGTTTCAGCAGAAGAGAATCAAAATGTTCCACGTGAAACACTTAATATCGTTAACTCAAGTAACTATATCACAACTGACAGTGTTAGCTCAAAAAAGTTTCTAACACTTGGATTAGAGTTAGAAAATATGGAGTTTTTTTCACTTCTTAGTATTGCCAAAGAATTCGATATACCCGTTGCTGGTATCTTTGTTATAACTAACTACTGTGATACTAACGCACACAAAGACTTCATCCAAAATCATGCAAAAGCAAAAGAACTACTAACGCAATTTATGAGGAACTACCGTGGAAAAAAATAATATATTGGACTACTCAAAAGAAGAGTTAGCACAAATCATCAAACCGTCTTTCAGAGCAAAACAAATCTATCAATGGATATATTGTAAGTATGTTAACGCATATGATGAGATGAAGAACGTACCTAAAGATATGATAAAAAATCTAAAAGAGAACTATATTTTAAACCCTCTAACTTTTATAAAAAAAGAGGTTAGTAGTGATGAGAGCATCAAATATCTATTTGCTCTGCATGATGGATTTACTGTTGAAGCTGTTCTTCTTCCTATGAAGAAAGAAGAAGTTGATGAGAATGGAAAACTAATCCATCATACAAAATATACTATTTGTATCTCTTCTCAAGTAGGTTGTAAAATTGGATGTAGTTTTTGTCTAACAGCTAAAGAGGGTTTCAAAAGAAATTTAAGTGCTGGAGAAATTACAGCTCAAGTATTAGAGATAAAAAAAGACAATAATATAGCTCAAAACAGAAGAGTTAATATTGTCTATATGGGCATGGGTGAACCGCTTGATAATATAGAAAATGTTGCTAAGGCAGTTAAGATATTTGCAGACCCAGATGGACTTGCAATAAGTCCAAGACGTCAAACAATTTCAACAAGTGGCTTAAGTAAACAGATAGAAAAATTAGGAAAGATGGACTTGGGAGTACTTTTAGCTATATCACTTCACGCAGTTGATGATGAGCTACGAGCAAAACTAATGCCAATCAATAAAGCTTATAATATTGAATCCATTATAAATGCTGTAAAAGCATTTCCTATTGATGCAAGAAAAAGAGTTATGTTTGAGTACTTGGTTATGCAAAATGTAAATGATGATATCAAGAGTGCAAAAAAACTTGTTAAATTGCTTCATGGTATAAAAGCAAAAGTTAATCTAATCTATTTTAACCCACACATTGGAAGTGAATTTAAAAGACCTTCAAGAAACTCTGTAGTAGCTTTTCAAAAGTATTTAACAGATCATGGAGTCCTTTGTACTATACGACAATCAAAAGGATTAGATATAAGTGCAGCATGTGGGCAACTTAAAGAAAAAACAGATAGGGAGTTAGCAAATGACAATTCTTGATTGGGCTCAGGTAGGATTTTTAGCGTTAGTTGTTATAGCAAGTGTAGGTGGAATGATTAAAGTTCTATTTTTTGACAAAAAAGAAGATTAAATTGAAGCGGAAGTTTGTTCTTCCGCTTTTAATTATATAACATATTAATTTGCTAACCACTCTTTTTGAATTAGTAATTTGTTATTCTCATAAATTTCCCCTCGAAACTTATCACCTTTTGTTACAATTCCAACCCCTTTAGGAGTTCCACTCATAACTATATCTCCGTCTTCTAAAGTAGAAAAACTACTTATCTCATTAATCATCTCTTCTGGTTTGTATAACATGTGAGTAACTGAACCATCTTGTATAAGTTTGTCATTTATAAAAAGCTTTACATGTAAAGAGTTTGTATCTCTATCGAAATCTACAAAATCACTAAAAACAGAAGCACCATCAAATGCTTTTGCTCTTTCCCAAGGAAGTCCTTTTTCTTTTAATTTACTTTGTATTCCTCTCTTTGTTAAGTCTAATCCGAATCCAACACCTGATATCTTTTTATCTTTAATCAAAAAAGATATCTCACCTTCATAATGAATAGGTTCTTCTTTACATGTAAAGAGTTTATCACTTATAGATGAGTTTGGTTTCATAAAAATCACCATAGAAGAGGGCATCTCATTTCCTAACTCTTTTATGTGTTCAACATAATTTCTTCCTATACAAACTATCTTGCTAGGGGTTATTTTGTTTTGCTCAAAATGTACAGTTCTCATAAAATTCCTTTTTTATATCAACTTGCGATACTATATCATACTTTACTTCTTTATACTCAAAAGAGATTCTACTTGCATGGAGAAGTAATCTTTTAGATCTTGTTAACTCAGTACTTCTCTCAAAGCTCATAAGTCCATCAAGATACTCTTCTGCTAATTCTTCTTCTAAACCATAAAGTGTATCACCAATTATAAAATGTTCCACGTGAAACAAATGAGCTCTTATTTGATGTTGTCTACCTGTTTTTGGAATTGCTTTGAGTAGAGTTACATTATTAGTTTCATCGTACTCTATTGGTTCTATCCTTGTAAAAGAACTCTTTCCATTTTCATGAACATGTACTTTGATTCTTATCTTTGAACTTGGCAAATCTACTAGTAGTTTTTCATCTATATCAAAAGGCTCTTTTACTTCACCATCTACTAAAGCCGTATACTCTTTATACACTTTCTTATCTTCAAAAAGTTGTTTTAGTTCTATTTCACTTTGTTTGTTTTTACTTATGACTATCAAGCCACTTGTACCTTTATCGATACGGTGAACTGCATTTGCATCTCTTCCAAAAAGATGTTTAATATCATCATTTAGAGTTTGAATCTCTTCTCTTTTTCTTGGATGAACTAAAACACCACTAGGTTTTTCAAAAACAGCAAAATCATCAGTTTCATAAACAGGTTTCAACCCTATAGGATTTGGTTTAAAAACAACTACTTCAATCCAACCTTGAATCTCCCCACTTTTATATTCAAGTAAAACTCCATCGACAAATACTCTTTTTCTATCTACTGTTTTTTGTGCTTCATGAATAGAGATTCCTAACTCATCCATTAAAACTTTAAATGTTTTTTTTAGATCTTTTTGAAAAAACTTTTTAGTGACATATGCCAAAATTAACCTCTTTATAACTAATGATTTGTTATACTAAATTTACTTAAATAACTTCATATTTTAGCATAAATCAAACAAGGAAAACTATAATGGTAGAAAGATACGCCAGAGAAGAGATGACTAAACACTGGACACAAGAAGCTAGATATCAAGCTTGGCTAGATGTTGAAAAAGCTGCTGTGAAAGCATGGAATAAAATTGGTCTAATACCCGATGAAGATTGTAAAAAGATTGTGGAAAATGCAGGATTCTCAGTAGAAAGAATTGAAGAAATAGAAGCAGTTACAAAACATGACTTAATAGCATTTACAACTAGCGTTTCTGAAACTCTTGGAGATGAATCTAGATGGTTCCACTACGGTATGACTAGTTCAGATGCAGTAGATACTGGCGTAGCAATTCAAATGAAAAACTCTTTAGAGATTATTATCAGTGATACGAAAATGTTAATGGAGTCTATAAAGAAAAGAGCAATTGAGCACAAAATGACTCTTATGGTTGGACGAAGTCATGGTATTCACGGTGAGCCTATTACATTTGGTTTAACTTTGGCAGTTTGGTATGATGAAATGGCAAGACACCTTAAAAACCTAGAAGAGACTATGGAAGTTATATGTGTTGGGCAGATTAGTGGTGCTATGGGTAACTTTGCTCATGCTCCTTTAGAACTTGAAGAGTATGCAATGGCTGAGCTCGGATTAAAACCTGCTCCTGCTTCAAACCAAGTTATCCAAAGAGATAGATATGCTAGACTTGCAACAACTTTAGCACTTCTTGCTTCAAGTGTAGAAAAATTTGCTGTTCAAGTTAGACACCTTCAACGTACAGAAGTTTATGAAGCTGAAGAGTTTTTTGCTAAAGGGCAAAAAGGTAGTTCTGCTATGCCACATAAAAGAAATCCTATATTAACAGAGAACATAACTGGACTTGCTAGAATGGTAAGAGCTTATGCAAATCCTGCAATGGAAAACGTTGCACTTTGGCATGAGAGAGATATATCTCACAGTTCTACTGAAAGATTTTGGTTACCTGATGCTTTTATAACAACTAACTTTATGATGCACAGAATGAACAACGTAATAGCAAACTTAACAGTTATGCCAGAAAATATGATGAAAAACCTTAACCTAACTGGCGGATTAGTATTTTCACAAAGAGTTCTTTTAGAACTTCCACTTCAAGGAGTGAGTAGAGAAGATGCTTATAGAATTGTTCAAAGAAATGCTATGAAAGTTTGGGAAGAGATTCAACAAGGAAAACCAACTACAAATGACAAGGGTGAGAGTCTATACTTAAACCACTTATTAGCTGATGATGAGTTAAGAAGTAAACTAAGTGAAGAACAGATAAGAGAGTGTTTTAACTATGACTATTACACTAAAAACGTAGATAAAATCTTCGCTAGAGTATTTATATAACTTAATTAGGAAACAACTGGATGATAACTGTACAAAAACGTAATGGAAGAACTGAAACACTAGATATCTCTAAGATACAAAAACATACAAGCAGAGCAGTAGCTGATTTAGACAATGTAAGTCAAAGTGAACTTGAAGTAGATGCAAAGATTCAATTTCGTGATATGATTACAACTAAAGAGATTCAAACTACTCTTATAAAAACTGCTGTTGATAAAATAGATATTGATAGACCAAACTGGACATTTGTTGCAGCTCGTCTATTTATGTATGATTTGTATCATAAAGTAAATCAATTTAGTGGGTATAGCAAACTAAGTGAATACTTCGAAAGAGGAGAAACCCAAGGACGTTTAGTACTTGGACTTAAAGAGAAGTATGACTTAGAAGATTTAGATGCTTATATAAAACCAGAACGTGATTTACAGTTTAACTATCTTGGTGTTAAAACACTTTATGACAGATACCTTATAAAAGATAAGCAAGGGAACCCAATAGAGCTTCCACAGCATATGTTTATGGCTATAGCAATGTTCTTGGCTCAAAACGAGTTAAACTGTCAAGACTGGGCCAAAAAGTTTTATGATTTAATCAGTAAGTTTGAGGTGATGCTAGCAACTCCAACTCTTTCTAATGCAAGAACTCACAGACACCAGCTTAGTTCTTGTTATATTGGAAGTACCCCAGATAATATAGAAGGAATATTTGATTCATATAAAGAGATGAGCCTTCTTAGTAAGTTTGGTGGTGGTATTGGTTGGGATTGGAACTTGGTTCGCTCCATGGGTGGAAGTATAGATGGACATAAAAATGCTGCTGGTGGAATTATTCCGTTTTTGAAGATAACAAACGATATAGCAATTGCAGTTGACCAGCTAGGAACTAGAAAAGGAGCAATTGCAGTTTATATAGAGCCTTGGCATATGGATATCCAAGACTTTCTAGATTTAAAGAAAAACTCTGGAGAAGAGAGAAGAAGAACACATGATCTTTTCCCTGCACTATGGTTAAACGACCTTTTTATGGAAAGAGCAAGCAAAGATGAGATTTGGACTCTGTTTGACCCTTATGAAGTAAAAGATTTATCAGCTCTTCATGGAGAAGCTTTTGAAAAACGTTACAAAGAGTATGAGAATGATCCAAATATAGCAAAAGAGAGAATCAGAGCGAAAGAGCTATGGAAAAAAATGTTAACAGAGCTTTTTGAAACAGGTAATCCTTTTTTATGTTTTAAAGATAGTGCAAACAAAACAAATCCAAATGATCATACAGGAACGATACGAAGTTCAAACCTTTGTACCGAGATTTTTCAAAATACTGAACCTAACTACTATAGAATAAAAATAGTATATGAAGATGGAAGTGAAGATATACTAGATGAAGATACACCTGTAAAAGTAGACAATGGTATCACTAAAGAAGCAAAAAAGATTACTGCACTTGATTCTATAGGTGGTAAAAAAATCTTTATTGTGGAAAAAGATATGAGTGAAGGTAAAACTGCTGTTTGTAACCTTGCAAGCGTAAACCTTTCTAAAATCAATACTAAAGAAGATATAGAAAGAGTTGTCCCAACAGCTGTAAGAATGCTAGATAATGTCATAGACTTAAATTTCTACCCTCATGCAAAAGTAAAGCACACTAACTTAAAATCACGTGCGATTGGACTAGGGGTTATGGGTGAAGCACAAATGTTGGCTGAAAACCAACTAGAGTGGGGAAGTTATGAGCATTTTGCAAAAATAGATGAGATTATGGAGGCAATTAGCTATAACACTATACACGCTTCTGCAAACTTATCAATAGAAAAAGGAAAATATCCAGAGTTTGACGGTTCAAAATGGAGTAAAGGGATTTTCCCAATTGACACTGCTAATGAAGAAGCCAAAAAACTAGTAGACCGCGGTGGACTTTTTGGATACACATATAACTGGGAAGAGTTACGTGAATATGTAAAGAAAAACGGCATGAGAAACGGTTACTTGATGGCAATTGCACCTACAAGCTCAATCTCAATCCTTGTAGGAACGACTCAAGCTATAGAGCCAGTATATAAAAGAAAATGGTTTGAAGAGAATCTCTCAGGTATGATTCCTGTAGTTGTTCCAAATCTAAGTCCTGATACTTGGGCATACTATACACCTGCATATGATTTAGACCAAAGACAACTAATAAAAGCTGGAGCAATTAGACAAAAGTGGATAGACCAGGGACAAAGCCTAAATATATTTATGACACTAGATAAAGCTAGTGGAAAATACCTCAATGACATCTATATGCTAGGCTGGAAACTTGGAATCAAATCAACATATTATCTAAGAAGCCAATCTCCAGAAAACAAAATAGATGTTGCCGATAGAAGTATAGAATGTGACAGTTGTCAATAATCATGCCATTTGTTAAAATATCTCTTAAAACAGGAAAGAGCAAAACATATAAAAAAGCTATCAGTGATTCTGTACATGATTCACTGGTAGAAGTATTTGGTATTCCAAACCTTGATAAGTTTCAAATCATAACTGAAGTGCCCAAAGAAAATATAATCTATCCATCTAGTTACATGGATATACCTCATACCAGTGAGATAATATACATACATATAACTGCAAAAAAGGGTAGATCAAGTGAGATGAAAAAGAAGTTATATAAAAGTATAACTTCTCTAATTCATCAAAAAACAGGTCACAGCATAGATGATATTATGATAATAATGGTTGAAAACGAAGAAGAAAATTGGTCTTTTGGAAGAGGAAAAGCTCAACTCATTGACTAAGAAACATCTATCTTACATGTAAACCTTACTTTATATTCTAAATCCTAAATAATATAAACACTTAAACCTCTTGTGATACAATAAATAAAAAAGGAATCACTTATGACATATAGAGCTTTACATGTAGAAGAGATAGACGGTAAATTTAACAAAGAGATAAAAAATTTATCTCTAAAAGATTTAGATAAAAATGATGTACTTATACGCGTAAAGTATAGTGCACTTAACTTCAAGGATGCCCTAAGCGCAAGCGGGAACAAGGGTGTTACAAGAGAGTTTCCTCATACTCCTGGAATAGATGGAGCAGGAATAGTAGAGCGAAGTAGCAGTAGTAAATTTAAAGTAGGTGATGAAGTTATAGTTACCAGCTTTGATTTAGGTATGAATACAAATGGGGCATTTAGCCAATATATAAGTGTTCCTGAATCTTGGGTAATTCCACTTCCAAAGACACTCAGTTTAAAAGAAGCCGTTGCAATAGGAACTGCTGGACTTACTTCAGCCATAGGAACATTTAAACTCATAGCCAACGGACAAAAAAAAGGTGACAATATTTTGGTAACTGGTTCAACTGGAGCAGTAGGGAGTTTTAGTGTTAAACTTCTCTCTCACCTTGGATTTAAAGTGTCTGCACTAAGCAACAAAGCAGATAAAAAAGAATTTTTAGCTTCTATTGGTGCAGATGAGGTTATCTTAAAAAATGACTTTGGGATGCATGCAAAGAGACCTCTTTTAAAACCAAAATACGATGGAGCTATAGATGTTGTTGGGGGAGAGTTACTAGAAAACATCCTTAAACAAATAAGTCCAGAAGGTAGTGTGGCTATATGTGGACTTGTAGGTTCTCCTGCTCTTAATACAACAGTTTTTCCTTTTATTCTAAGAGGAATAAACCTCTTAGGTATTGATTCGGCTGAACTTAACAGTGAACATAGAAGCACTCTTTGGAATATGTTAGCCAATGAATGGAAAATAGACTTAAGCAACATTGTTCATGAACACAGTTTAGAAGAGTTGCCAATACTTATAGATGAAATGATTGAAGGTAAAAGTACAGGAAGAGCTGTTATTAAAATTGACTAGCAATTTTTTTCTATTTTATTATTTCTAATTTTGTTATAATATTAAAAAAAGGAGTACATGTGAGTATAATTATGCCTAATTTAATTGAAGCATCATTCACAAACAAAACATTTGCTCCACATTTTCATGATGAATACTCTATAGCTCTTATAACTTCAGGTAGCCATAACTTCATATGTAATAAAAATGATTTTAGTGCAAAACCAGGTGATATACGACTTATCAATCCAGGAGAAATTCATATGTGTAAAAGTAAAACATGGGGATATATAACATTTACTCCTGATAATAATTTCGTAGAGGCATTTAGTGAATCTTGTCAAAAAGAGCTTCACAATATCACATTTGCAAATCCTGTAATCAATAATAAAAAACTTACGAAACTTTTTATTGATTTAAATTCAGCTACAAAAGAGTGGCAAGATGAATTAATGGCTGAGAATATACTTGAAGAGTTAATAGTAAATCTTATCTCATCTTATTCAAACAATTCTATAAAAACACAAGAAATAAGTTACTCAAGAAAAAAACTATATCAATCGGTAGAATATATGAAATCGAACTTTGATGAGAGTTTGAAATTAGAGACTTTGGCTAATATAAGTGGTCTTAGTAAGTATCACTTTTTGAGAAAATTTAAAGAAGAATTTAATATGACACCTCATGCATATTTACTTCAAATAAGAATACAAAATGCAAAAAATATGCTTTTACAAAATAAAATACTAAGTGATATAGCACACTCTTGTGGTTTTAGTGACCAATCTCACTTCACAAGAGTTTTCAATAAAATCTATGGTATGAGCCCAAAAAAGTTAGTATCATGAAAACAATAGGACTTCTTGGAGGTATGAGTTGGGAGTCGACTCTTAGTTATTATAAACTTCTAAATGAAGGAGTAAGGGATGCTCTTGGTGGAGTCCACAGTGCTAAAATCATAATGCAATCTGTTGATTTTGATAAAATTCATCAACTTCAGTGTGCAGGGAAATGGGATGAAGCAGGAAAAATTTTAGCAAATTTGGCTCATACCTTAGAAGTTGGAGGAGCTGATTGTATTTTGATTTGTACCAACACTATGCATAAAGTCGCAGATATTATTGCAAAAAAAATCACTATACCAATCATACATATAGCAGATGCTACTGCTAAATCTCTTATACAAAATAAGCGTAAAAAAACCATCCTTTTAGGTACAAGGTTTACTATGCAAGAAGATTTTTATAAAAAAATCATATCATCATATAATATAGAAGTAGTAATTCCAAGCCCAAAAGATATGAAAGAGGTAGATAGAATTATCTTTGAGGAGTTAGTTGTTGGCAAAATTACCAAAAATTCAAAACTTAAATACATAAATATAATAGAAAATTTATGTATAAAAAATAGTGAAATTGACTCTGTTATATTAGGGTGTACAGAAATAGGTCTACTTGTAAAAAAAGGTGACATAAATTTACAAATTTTTGACACAACATCTTTACATGTAAAAGAGGCTCTTCATTTCGCACTTTGAACCAATTATAAAAAAAACTGTTATAATATTAATTAATAATTCTATTAATATTACAGATTAAGTTTATTCATTAAAATTCAAAGATATATACCTAAATTAGGTCTTTATAAGGCTTAAGAAAAATATGCACTTTTAGACTTTTTCAATCCGTGACAAAAATGTTACACTTTATTTTTTAAGTTTTAGTTTACATTTACAGAGTATAATTCTAATTAACAAAATCATGTAAATCAATAGGAATATTATGCTAACAAAACTACTCAAACGAGATGGAAATACCGAGGACTTTCACGCTTACAAAATTGAAGATGCTATTAAAAAAGCTTTCAAAAGTGTAAGAGTAACTTATGATGAAAGCGTATTTAGAAATCTAATGGACACTGTAAATGTAAAAAGAGTTGCAGCAGTTGAAGATATCCAAGATTTAATCGAACAAGAGTTATATAAAGCAAGATATTTTGATGTAATGCGTTCATTTATGATATATCGTCACACTCATAAAATGCAAAGAGAACATATAAATGGACTAAATGAAGATACTACTTTTATAAACTCTACTCAAACTATAGAAGAGTACATAGGAAAAAGTGACTGGAGAATCAAAGCGAACTCAAATACTGGTTACTCAAATGCAGGACTTGTTAACAATACAGCAGGAAAAGTCATTGCAAACTACTGGTTAGATAAAATATATTCAAAAGAAGAGGGTTGGGCTCATAGAAATGGTGATTACCATATCCATGACCTTGATTGTTTAACTGCTTATTGTGCTGGATGGAGTTTAAGAGCACTTCTTAATGAAGGATTTAACGGAGTTAGAGGAAGAGTAGAATCACGCCCTCCTCAGCACTTTCGTGAAGCTTTAGGACAAATGGCTAACTTCTTAGGAATACTTCAAAGTGAATGGGCTGGAGCTCAAGCATTTAGTTCATTCGATACATACCTAGCACCGTTTGTGTTTAAAGATAACTTATCATTTAAAGAGATTAAAAAAGCTATTAGAAGTTTTATATACAACTTAAACGTTCCTGCACGTTGGGGACAAAGTCCTTTTACAAATGTAACTATAGACTGGACAGTTCCAAGTGATTTGGCTGACCAAACTCCAACATCAAGTGATATACATCTATTTAAAAATCTTCAAGACAGTGTTCTTTTAGAAGAGGCAAAGAAAAGAGGTGTAGATGCTCTTGAAAATATGACTTATAAGAACTTTCAAAAAGAGATGAATCTTATAAATAGAGCTTACTATGAAGTTATGACTGAGGGTGATAAAACAGGGCAACCTTTTACTTTCCCAATCCCTACAGTAAACATCACAGAAGATTTTGACTGGCATGGAGAAAACACTGACCTACTTTTTGAAAATACTGCAAAAATAGGCTCATCTTACTTCCAAAACTTCATTGGAAGCCAATATATGAGAGATGAGAATGGAAAACTAGTAGAAGATCCAAAAGCATATAAACCAGGAAATGTAAGAAGTATGTGTTGTAGACTTCAACTTGACCTTCGTGAGCTACTTAAACGTGGTGGTGGACTTTTTGGTAGTGCTGAGATGACAGGAAGTATCGGTGTTGTTACACTAAATCTTGCTCGTATCGGATACGCTTATAAAGGCGAGAAAGAACTTATATTTAAACAAGTTGAACGTCTTATGGATTTAGCAAAATCTACACTAGAGAAAAAACGTGTTTTTGTTCAAGAGATGTATGAGCGAGGACTTTATCCTTATACGCAAAGATACCTACCAGGATTTGCTAATCACTTCTCAACTATTGGTATCAATGGCGTAAATGAGATGATAAGAAACTTCACTGATGACAAACACGATATTGCAGATGAATTTGGAATGAAATTTGCTGATGAATTAATAGAGTTTATGCGTACAAAAATGGTTGAGTATCAAGAAGAGACAGGAAACCTGTACAACCTAGAAGCAACTCCAGCAGAGGGAACTACTTATCGTTTTGCAAAAGAAGACAAAAAGAGATACTCTGATATTTTACAAGCTGGATTTGGTGATAATATCTATTATACTAACTCTTCTCAATTACCAGCTGATTATACAGCTGATCCATTTGAAGCACTTGATCTTCAAGATGATCTACAATGTGCATATACAGGAGGAACTGTTCTTCACCTATATATGAAAGAGCGTATCAGTTCAGCAGAGGCGTGTAGAAAGATGATTAAAAATGTAATTTCAAACTATAGGATGCCATATATTACTATGACACCAGTTTTTTCTGTATGTGAAAAACATGGTTATGTAAATGGTGAGCATGAATTTTGTCCAAAATGTGACGAAGAACTAATAGAAAACTTTAACAAAGAAGGAGAAGAAGTATGAGTAGAGAAGCGATTTTAAAGAAACTAGAAGCTAAAAGAACAAAATGTATAGTATACACTAGAGTTATGGGATACCACCGTCCTGTAGAAAGTTTTAATGTTGGTAAAACTGGTGAACACAAAGAGAGAACAAAGTTTGACGAACAACTTTCTTGCTAAGAAATCTGTTTATGATATAACCAAATTTACTACGCTGGATTATCAAGACCATCTTGCGTGTATACTTTGGTTTGCAAAATGCAATATGAGATGCTCTTACTGCTACAATGCTAAGATTGTAGATGGTGAGGGTGTCTTAAAAAATCAAGAAGTATTTAATTTTCTACAATCTCGTATTGGAAAGCTTGATGCGGTGGTTCTTAGTGGTGGAGAGTGTACTTTAAACCCTGATATAGTAGAGTTTTGTCAAGAGATAAGAGATCTTGGTTTTAAAATAAAAATAGACACCAATGGTCTTAATCCTGATATTATTAAAGACTTAATTGACTTTTCATTAGTAGATTTTATAGCACTTGACTATAAGGCTCCTGCAAAAAAATTCAAAGAAGTGACAAAAAATACTTCGATAGAAAAATTCTATAAAACATTAGATACTCTAATAGACAAAAAATTTCCATTTGAAGTAAGAACAACAATTCACTCAGCATTTCTCAACGAAGACGATATCAACTCAATCATACTAGACCTAAGTGATAGAAAATATGAGGGAACATACTACATACAAAACTATCTACATGTAGAAGATACTATTGATAAACTACCTGAATTTTCTGAACCTATAAATAAAGGTTTAATCAGTAACATAATTCCTATATCTTTTAGAAACTAAAGAACATTTTTCACTAACCAAAATCATACATAATTAAGGCAATTTAAGATAAAATTAATAAAATTTTATCTACGAGTGGTTATTAAATTGTTAAATTCATTAAAAGTTATTTTGATACTTTCTTTTTTTTCTACTATTTATGCTAAAGATATTTTAGTATTTGCTCCACTGCCTATGGAAAATGAAAAAACAGTTTTTACTCAGTTTGCTCCTATGTTAAAATATTTAGAAAAACACTTAAATAAAAAAGTAAAAATTGACTATAATAAAAACTATGAAGATATATTAAAAAAAATCGAACAAGGACAAGTAGATATTGCTTATCTCGGACCACTTCCTTATATAGAATTAAAAAATAAACTTCCTTCAGTTTCACCATTAGTTCATTTTAAAAATAAAAGAGGAGATATATTTTATACCTGTATGACAGGAAGGTTTATAAATAATAATAAAAAACACGAAGATATAAAAAGCAAAAAAATTGCGCTTACTCAGCCATTATC
>CBDLTN010000003.1:0-51863 GCA_965306065.1 uncultured Sulfurospirillum sp.
CTGTTAATGTTTATAATAAAATTTGAAAAAAGAGGGAAAAAAATTGAAGAAAGTTAATTTTATTTTAGCAAGTGTAGTATTTATAAGTACAAATATATTTGCTTTGAATATAGATGAAGCTGTAAAGATAGGGCTTGAGAATAGCCATAGGTTAAAAGGCTCAACTCTTAATCAAAATGTAGCAGATGAGTTATATAAAAAAGCACAAAGTGGATACAAACCTACGATTGATTTGAGTTATTCACTATCTGATACTACTCAAAATAATCCAGATAGTGACTCAACTCCTGGTCTTGCTTCTATCTCATTGGGATATAATCTGTTTAATGGATTTAAAGATAAGTATGCTATAGAAGGAGCAAAAGAGGGTTTTAAAACCTCAATATACCAAAAAGATGCGCTTGAGGCAGATTTGAAACTTGAAATTCAATTGGCTTATATAGATTTTTTAGAAAAAAGAAAAACATTGAGTACTAAAAAAGAAGCAGTTGAGTTGGTTGAAAAGACTTTAAAAGATACAACAGCATATTATAACCAAGGGTTATTAGCTAAAAACTCTCTTTTAGAGACAAAAGTATCTTTGTCTAAAACAGTACAAGACAAGTTAATAGCAAAAAGCGAATTATTAATTGCAAGGGAAGTGTTAAACCGTCTCTTAGGCGGTAATATTTTGCCTAATGAGGATATAGAAGAGATAGAGTTTGAGCTCAAAGATGTTGCAGGTGTAAAAGAGTTGATAAAAACAGGATTGCAAAACAGAAGTGAAATAAAAGCGATGAATTCAACAATTAAAGAAACTATATCTGCTTATAATGCTTCTAAATCTGATTTATATCCTAAAGTAGATGTAAAACTTTCGCATACACAAGCAGATGATTATATGTATGATGATCAAAGCATAGCAAGTTTGAATATATCTTATAATTTATATCAAGGTGGGGCAAATGAAGCTAATAGAGCAGTATCAATGTATAAAACTCGTATTGCACAAGAAAAGCTTGAAACTTTGAAGCTAGATACCATTTTGCAAATAGAACGAGCAAAAGAAGCATATAATCTCTCTTTGGAGAATAGAAAAGTTACAAAAGATGGAAAAGAGTTTGCAGAAGAGAATTTTAGTATTATGGAGAATAGATACAAGTCACAACTAGAAAAAACTACAGATTTTTTAAATGCTAGGTTGAGTTTAAGTGAAGCAAGAATAGCTCATATAAAATCACTCTATTATATTTACTCTCAACATGCAAAACTTCTAAGAGTAACACAGGAGTAAAATAATGAATACCCATATAAAAACAAAGAAGCCGATAGTTACAGAACGTTTTGTCCTAAAAGATGAGTATATAAAAGCACTAAAACAGAAAAAGCCAAATTTTGGTTTTGGAGGTTTTGGAGAGGCTACTTATTATCGTACTTATAGTCGTATTAAAGATGATGGCTCTCAAGAACACTGGGTTGATACTGTTATAAGAGTTATCAATGGAATTATGTCAATAAGAAAACAACACTATAAAACAAATTGTCTTGGTTGGGAAGAAGATTACTGGCAAGAATTTGCAGCAAAACTGGCTGATACTATGTTTGATATGAAGTGGTTGCCACCAGGACGTGGTCTGTGGGTTATGGGTACTAATTACGTTTATGAGAGAGGTGGAGCAGCTCTGAATAACTGTGGAGCAGTAGATACTACTAATTTGGCAGACGCAGCTGATTGGGCAATGGATATGCTTATGTGTGGTGTTGGAATCGGTTTTAATACTGCTTGGAAAGGTGATAATGTAGTATCTCCTGATAAATCGAGTAGTGTTGATTTTGTTGTTCCAGATAGTCGTGAAGGTTGGGTTGCCTCTCTAAGAAGATTGATAGAGTGTTATACTCATGGTAAAACTTGGGTAAAGTTTGATTATTCAATAGTTCGTCCTGAAGGAGCAATTATAAAAGGCTTTGGTGGAACTGCGTCAGGACCTAAACCTTTGATTCAACTTCATGAAAGAGTAGAAGAATTTTTAGATCTGTTTTGTAAAGGCAAAGTAGATACAACAAGATGTGTTGCAGATATATTTAACTCTATTGGAGCTTGCGTGGTTGCTGGGAATGTACGAAGAAGTGCAGAGATAGCATTGGGTGCAGTAGATGATGAGAGTTTTTTGAATTTGAAAGACTATGAAAAGTATCCAGAGCGTTCAGAGATAGGTTGGATGTCAAATAACACTGTAATTTTAACAAAAACTAAAGAGTTTCATCAGCTTCCTCAAATAGCAGAACGTATCAGAAATAATGGTGAACCAGGAATTATGAACCGTATAAATGTTCAAAAATTTGGACGTTATGGAGAAGAAGCAGAAGATAAAGCCTGGTTGGTAAATCCTTGTTCTGAAATCCCTTTAGAGAGTTTCGAGCTATGTAATTTAGCTGAAGTTTTTCCAGCTAGGTGTGAAAGTGAAGAGGAGTTCTATGAGGTATTAAAATTTGCTACATTTTATGCTTCTACAGTTGCACTGCTTCCTACTCATAGAAGTGAGACAAATTCAATAGTTGTAAGAAACCGAAGAATTGGTGTAAGTTTATCTGGTGTGGCTGATATGCTTGATGAGTTAGGAGCAACTGAGCTAACACAAAGACTTAGACGTGGGTATAAGCTTGTAAAACAGACAAATGCTGACTTGGCTGCACAAGCTGGTGTTCCTGCTTCTATACGAGTAACTACTATCAAACCATCAGGGACTATTTCTCAGTTAGTTGGTGTAAGTTCGGGTATGCATTTTCCTACTTTTAAGTACGCTATACGAAGAATGAGAGTAGGAAACAGTTCTCCTATTTGTAAGGTGCTTATTGATTCAGGTGTACCACATGAAGCTGACACTTATAGTGAAAATACAACAGTTTTTGAATTTCCAATTGACCAAGGAAAAACAAGAAAAGCAACAGAAGTTTCTGCTTGGGAGCAGTTTGCATTTTTAGCTATGTTACAACGTGAGTGGAGTGATAATATGGTAAGTTGTACTGTATATTTTGACCCGAAAACTGAAGCTCATCAGATAGAGCATATGTTAGCTCAGTTTGCACCTACAATCAAGTCAGTTTCAATGTTGCCTCATAGTGATATGGGAGCGTATAAACAGATGCCTTATGAAGGAATAAGTAAACAAGAGTATAACAAACGTCTTGATGATATGCCTAATTTAGATTGGTCACTTTTTGGTGGAAGTGATGGTATGGAGAGCCGCTTTTGTAGTAATGATAGTTGTGAGGTTTAAATTGGTTCCTAAAAAATATGAGCTTATAGTTTTTTCACTTTTAATGTCAGGATTTATGTCGTTGATAATGTCTGGTGTCATCTCTTTTATTAATATGGGATTAGTAGATAACTTTTTAGAAGTTTGGATAATAGCTTTTATAAATGCATATGTTATTGCTTTTCCTGCAGTGTTAATAATCTTACCGATAGTAAGGAAGATAGTTTTTAGATTAGTAAAAAATATTTAACAAAAAGAAACAATAGATGGGTAAATTTGACTGTATTTACTCGTCTTTGTTTAATATACTATGTAAAAATAGAATATTTTGCTAAAATATATAGAATTTAAACTAAAAGATAAGAGTAAATATGAAAATCAACGAGTGGCCGCTTTCTAAGTTAAGTTTTATAAATACAGTTTTTACGACTATAATAATCTCAGTAGCTTTTATGGGTATTTCTATATATGCCTACAATGATTACTATAATAAAAAAGTAATAGATACAAAAAAATCATATATTTTAAAAAATAAAGCCTTGTTAAAAAAAGAAGTTGCCTCAAAAGTAAAACAGATAAACAATATGGTTACAGATTTTAATTACTCTTTAATCTCTATATTAGATAATAGAATAGAAACTGCAGAAAATATTTACCTTTCAAATAAAAAGTTACATCCTAACATGAAAGAAAATAGACTGACTTCTCATTTTTTTCATACATTAGAGTTGTTAAGTTATAAAAATACAAAAGGGTATATCTATATTTTTGATAAAGATGGAAATATACTATATCATCACGCGAATAAAAAACTAGTTGGACAAAACCTCTTTAATAACACTATATTTAATACTAACCTTTTAAACCTAATTACCAAAGCAATTGATAATGGAAGTGCCAATGGTAACTATGTTTTTACAAATGAGCAAGGGATAGAAGATAGACTTTATACTCAAATAAAAAGAGTAAATGATATTTATATAGCAGCAAGTGTATATATGGATGAAATAGAAGATAAGTTAAAAAAAGTTATATTTAGAGGAATTGAATCACAACGATTTGGTGTGGATAGTTATGGGTATTTTTGGATTGCTAATAATAAAAATCAGATGATTTTCCATCCTCATCAACCAGAATTAATAAATAAAAACCTAGCTAACCTTCAAACTAAAGAAGGTATTTACATTTTTAAAAGAATGAATGAGTTACTTAAAAGTAAGGATGAAACATATATAGAATATGACTGGAAAATACCAAATTTACAAACATATGGGCAAAAAATATCATTTGTAAAAGAAGTAGGAGTTTGGGATTGGAGAATTGGAGCAGGTTTTTATTTTAAAGATTTAGAAGAGTCTTTGAAAAAAGAAGACAGGGAGTTGAAAAAATCATTTTATGATGCAGTTTTTCATACATCTGTAATAGTTATTATATTAACTATTATAATACTGTTTTTTGCTTGGAATATTAGTAGAAGATTTAAAAAAGTAGAAGAAGACCAAGTTAGACATTTTAATCTGTTAGAACAGTATAAAATGATATTAGATAAGAGTACTATCGTTTCAAAAACAAATCAGGGTGGTAGGATTACGTATGTGAATAGTTTTTTTGAAAAGGTTAGCGGCTATTCAAAAGAAGAAGTTATAGGAAAGCCTCACAATATAATAAGACATCCTTCAACACCAAAAGAAGTTTTTGAACAGATGTGGAAAGTAATCAAAAAAGGTGATATCTGGCAGGGGCTTTTGAAAAACCAATGTAAAGATAAAAGTAAAAGCTACTATAACAGAGTAACTATTGCGCCAATAAAAGATGAAAATGACAATATACTAGAGTATATTTCAGCTTCTACAGATATAACAGAGATTGTAGAACAAAAAGATAAGTTAGAAAATATATTTTTAACTGATAGCCTAACAAGTTTAGGAAGTAGAATAAAACTTTTAGACATCATAGCTGAGTCTGAAACCAATGGCATAATAGCTCTTATAGATATAGATCGCTTTACAGAAGTTAATGATATGTATGGCAACAAAGTTGGTGACAATATTCTAAAAGAGGTTGCAAATAACATATTTACTTTTTCTCAAGAGCATGAAGTTTTGGTATTTAGGATACACGCAGATGTTTTTGCTGTTTATTCTGAATCATATGAGTTAGAAAAGTTTGAAAAACTTATGAAAAAACTTGTAAAAGTCATATCTACAAAAAAATACCATAGTTCTCAGGCAGATGTTTCGCTTAATTTTACTGCTGGTATAGCCGGTGGAGATTGTGAGATTATGGCTTGTGCTGACATGGCATTAAAAAGTGCTAAAAAGAATAAAGAAGCTTTAGTAGTTTATGATGAAAACAACTCTATGTTAAATGAGTTTGAAGGTAATTTAGTTTGGATGAAAAAACTAAATACTGCTTTAGAAGAGAATAGGATTGTTCCTTTTTATCAACCAATATACAATTTTGAAACACAAAAAATAGAAAAATATGAAGTTTTAATGAGGTATATTGAGAAAGATGGTACAGAAGTTTCTCCATTTGCATTTTTAGAAATTGCTAAAAAAACAAAACTATATCCGTTGCTTACTAGAAAAATAGTCAAAAGAGCAGTACATTATTTTAAAGATCATAAAGATATAGAGTTTTCTATAAATCTAACTTTAGAAGATTTGTTAAATCAAGATACAATGGGATATATTTATGCTGTTGTACAGCAGTATAAACTTTTTAAATCTTTGGTTATAGAGATAGTTGAGAGTGAAGAGTTAGTGAGTTTTGAACATGTAGAAGAAGTTCTGCAAAAGTTTAAGAAAAAAGGTGTAAAGATAGCTATAGATGATTTTGGGGCTGGGTATTCAAACTATAATTATCTATTAAAATTAGATGTAGATTATATCAAGATAGATGGTTCTATTATAAAAAATATATTGGGAAATCAAGCAACTGTAGATATTGTATCTTCTATTGTAGATTTTTCTAAAAAGAGTGGAATTAAAACCATAGGTGAATTTGTTTCAAATGAAGAGTTGTCTGATAAAATAAAAGATTTAAAAGTTGATTATGCACAAGGATACTTTTACGGTAAACCTATGAAAACCATTGTATAAAAGTGAATTAAGTATCTATTATTCTTACCGAGACTATATGATAAAAGAGTATGGAGAAGCTCTGTACTCAATTACTGTAGATTTAGATTTGGGTTGTCCAAATAGAGATGAAAATGGTAACGGAGGGTGCAGTTTTTGTCCAACTCATGGAGCACGTTCAGCTCAAAGCATGGATGCAAACAGTGTTGAAGAGCAGATAAAAGTTGGGATTGCATTTGCTAAAAAAAGATACAAAGCAAAAAGATTTATGCTCTATATCCAAGCTTATACAGGAACATTTACAACTCTTTCAAAACAAAAAGAGACTTATTCAAAACTTTTAAAACTTTATGATTTTGATGCTATTAGTATAGGAACTCGTCCTGATTGCTTAAATACTCAAACTTTAGAATACTTACGAGATCTTAATAGTAAAATTGATGTGTCAGTTGACTTAGGAGTTCAAACCCTCAATGATAAAACACTTTTAGACATAAATAGAGGACATGATTCTAAAAGTAGTATTGAAGCGATAAAGAAACTGCAAAAATATGGTATTAAAGTATATACTCATGTCATAGTAGGATTTGAAGGTGAGAGTAGAGCTGATTGGAGCAATACAGTACAAAAACTTGTAGATTTGAAAGTAGATGGTTTTAAGATTCATAACCTACATATTATCAAAAATACAGCTTTACATGTAAAGTATAAAAAGAAGATGTTTAAAACATATGATGAGTACGAATACGCAGAAGAGTTGATTCATCTTTTAAGACTTATTCCTCTTAATATTCCTATTTTGCGTATAGCAACTGATACACCTAATAAAGATTTAATAGCTCCTAAATGGCAGATGAGTAAGGGTGAATTTGGTGAGTATGTTAAAGAAACATTACAATACAGATTTGGAAAAAGTAATGTAGATAAGAATTTTTGGAGTAAAAAATATAAAGATTATTACTATCCAAAAAGTGGATCAACCAAACAAGCAAAAGAACTTTTTATAGCTAAATCTAATTTAGAAAAGAGGCTTACATGTAAAGATGTTAAACTTCTTGATATAGGCTTTGGGTTTGGTATAAACTCTTTAGAAGCACTAAAATTACAAACACAAAATTCTTTACATGTAACAGCGTTAGATCAAGATGCCCGTATAGCAAAACTCTCAAATGATATAGAGTTTATAGTTGGAGATATAAGATATACACTTCCAAAACTAAAAGAGAAATTTGACGTGATATTTTTAGACCCATTTAGTGAGGAAAAGAATAAAGAGATGGTAAGTCAAGAAATTATAAAAAACTTAAAAAGGCTTTTACATGTAGATGGTATTATAGTCACATCTACTTCACTTGGGTCTACAAAAAGAAGATTTGAATTAGAAGGTTTTAAAACTAAAATAATCAATATAAATGATATAAGAGGATTGATAGCATTTTTTCAGTAAAATTATACCCCCTTTAAAAAGGTAAATAAAACAGGAGAATGTTAAATGAAAAATCCAAAAGGATTTCGTGGGAAGTATTTTTCACTTGCTGCAATTTTGGCTTTGAGTGCGACTATAACTTTAGCAAATGAGACTAAAAGTTACGACCAAACAAAGCAAAATGCACAAGAGCAAGCTGAATATGCTGAGAGTGAAGAGTTAACTCCCCCGAGTGATGAGTTAAACGCAGTTGTAATCTCAAAGAAGATTAAAGTTAAAGAAGTTGATGCCCCTTTCGCATCTGAAATATACACAAAAGGCCAAATCAAAAAATCTCGCGCCAAAGACGTCTACGAATTTTTAAATACTCAAAGTTCAGTTGTTACAATACCAAGTTACGGAAATATTTTTACACAAAGTGTTGATATGAGAGGATATGGTATAGGTGATGGCTATCAAAATGTTGTTATCAGTGTTAATGGAAAACGTTTAAACAATATTGATATGACTTCTCAGCTTTTATCATCAATACCAATTGAAAGCATAGAACAAATAGAAATTATTAAAGGTTCAGGGTCTGTTGAATATGGTGATGGAGCAAATGCGGGTGCTATCAATATTCTCACTAAGGGATATGAGGGAGCTTCTATTAAATCATATATTGGTAATAATGGTTTAGAAAACGTATCTTTAGGTTTAGGCATAAAAAAAGAAAAATTTTCAATAAGTGGATATTTAGATGACTATTCTCATGATGGATATAAAACAATTGCATCTGATGGAACAAGCGATGATAGCTGGAGTAGGAATAAAGAGATAAAAGGTACTTTTACACCTATAGAAAACCTCACATTAAATCTTGGTAAATCTTTTTCAAAAATGCAGATAAAATATCCAAATGCTTTAACTTTAGAACAATATAATAGTAACCCTTATCATACACCAATTCCAAAAGTAGCTTGGTGGGGAACGGAACAAGACTATAAAAAACAAACTTATGATACAAATGTACTTAATTATGGTTTATATTATTCATTAAATGACAAAATATCATTTGATTTTCAAGGTTATGATGAAGATAAAGATAGTACTTATGAAAGTGTTGGAGGAAGTTTTCCAAGTAAAGACCTAAGTAAATATAGTACAAAAACTTATAATACAAAGATAAATTACTCAGATAAAAATTTTGATATTGCAGCAGGAGTAGATATTTTTGATAGCAATAGAGATTCTTATGGTAATTTAGTAACTAAAGATAATTTAGGCTTTTATACAAAACTAAAGTATTATTTAAATAATAGCAGTTTTAGTATAGGTTCCCGTTATGAAAAAGTGAAATATGAGCATAATAGTGGAACAGATATTCTAAAAGATGAAATAAACTTAAATGCTTTTGATATAGGATACAACTATAAAATAGATAGATTGTCATCTGTTTTTATTAATATAAATAAGTCATTTCAATCACCTGATATTGATAGATTTTTTACTTACAATTTTATTACATCAAAACATGAGTTTAATGGTTTTATAAGCCCTATGAAAGTTGAAACTTTAAATATAGGATATAACTACATTGGATATCCTAATAAGTTGAAAATTTCAGTCTTTTATTCAAATATTGAGGATGAGATTTATTATAATGCAACAACTTCTGTAAATACAAATCTTGATAAAACCAGAAAATATGGTTTTGAACTTTATGATAAGTTCAACATTTTTCATAACTTTTTTACAACATTGAACTATGCATATGTAGATACAAAAATAAAAGAAGATAACATAAATACAAATATAGTAGGAAATGAAATTCCAGGGGTGTCAAAGCACAATATAAAATTATCTTTAGGATATAATCCTACGCATAGAATCAATTTTTTACTATCTCATATATACAAATCAAAAGCATATGCAATGAGTGATTTTGATCAAACTTTTGGAAAAATGGAAGCTTATAATTCAACAGATTTTTCGGCAACTTATAAGTATAAAAAATATGAATTTTTTACAAAAGTAAATAATCTATTTGACCAAGAAAATGCTCTTTTTGCAGATGATGGAACAAATCTAGGTGTTTATCCTGTCAATTATGAAAGAAATTTCATGGTTGGTGTGAGTGCAAAGTTCTAACATGAAGTTACACCTAAGAGACTATATATGGTACAAGTTTTTAAACTCTATGTTTTTTGGAGTTAGTGTTGGGAGTATATTTATTTTATATACTCCACTACAACCCTCTATATACTCTCTTGGTGGTATTATCTTAGCACTTGGTATGCTTTTTGTTGCTAAATGGTATGATTTTTTGATGAACTTAAAAGCATTTTTTTATGCAACTTTGTTTGTTGAAACAGTTGTTTTAGTTTTTGTTTGTGCATTTTTATTGTTTGGTTACTCTTATATGATAGCTATTAGTATATATATTGGATATCAAGTCACTTTTATGTTTGGCAATTATCTTGTTCGTATGGAGACAATTGCTCTTAAAAAAACTGCTGTTTTATCTTTTACAGATGTGGCTAAACAAAAAGGTTATCTTCTTGGTATGATTATCTCTTATTGTTTTTACAAATTTTTAGAGTTTTTACATATTAAAGATAAAAATATACAAGTATATGATTTACATGTAGGATTGGTTATATTACAAATAATCATAATAATTTTTGTTCTAAGGTCTTTTAAGAAGTTTTAGTCTTTATGTAGTTTTGACCATTTTTTATTTTTATCCCATGATTTTATCCATCTGTTTAACTCATTTGCAGGCATAGGCTTAGCTATGCCATATCCTTGAGCTAATTCACATCCTAAAGACATAAGTAGTTCTCCATGTTCTATAGATTCTACCCCTTCTGCAATTATACTTAGGTTAAATGCTTTAGCAAGAGCAATTATGCCTTTAACAATTGAGAGGTCATTGTTGTCTTTTATCATATCTCTAATAAAACTTTGGTCTATTTTAAGTAATTTTGCAGGTAAGAGTTTAAGGTATGTTAGTGATGAATAACCTGTCCCAAAGTCATCTATGGCAAAATGAATCCCCATTTCATTACAAGTATATATTACTTTGCTAACTTTGGATATATCTTCAAGAAAACTAGTTTCAAGAATCTCTATCTCTAAAAGCTCAGGAGTTACATCTGGATATAAAATCAAAATCTCATTTAACTGTGTTATAAAGTCATTTTGTAACTGTTTTGCTCCTACATTTACGCTAATTGGTATAGTTAATCCTTCTTTTTCCCAATATGCAATCTGTTTTAATGCATTGTGTATTACCCATTTCCCAATTTTATTTGAGATAGGATGGTTTTCTATAAGAGGTAAGAAATCAACAGGATTTAGTAGTCCTTTTTGGGGACTATCCCAACGAATAAGGGCTTCAACACCAATTAGTTCACCCGTTTTCATATTCACTTTAGGCTGATAGTATAATATAAATTCTTCTTTTTCTAAAGCACTATGTATATCTTCAATAAACTTGTTCTCTTTTCTTATAGCACTATCTTCATCAACATTAAATATATGATATCTGTTTTTTCCATTTTGTTTTGCTTTATACATAGCTTGATCGGCATGTCTAATTAATATATCAGTATCTTCATTATCATTTGGATATATTGTAACACCTAGGCTTGCACTAACTTGTAGTTGTATACCATCTATAATTATAGAGCAAGAAGTTGCATTCAAAATCCGTTTTAGTGAGATAGTACAATCATTTGTTTTTTGTAAATCAACTATAGTTGCAACAAATTCATCACCTCCAAAACGTGCAATGGTATCTTCTTCTCTTAGAGCCAATTGCATTTTTTTTGAAAGTGCTACTAAAAGTTTATCTCCTATATCATGTCCGTAGGTATCATTTATCTCTTTAAAACCATCTATATCAATATAAACAACTGCCAAAGAAGTATTTCGCCTTTTTGTTTGTATAATAGCTTGTTGTAATCTATCAGCAAATAGCGTACGGTTAGGAAGATTAGTTAAAGCATCATAGTGTGCCATACGTTTTAGTTGTTCTTGCACTTTTCTCTCTTGTGTTATATCATTAAATACAGCAACTCTAGTTTTCTTTCCCTTATATATAATCTCTTTAGGTTCTATTCTTACAGGAAATTCTGTACCACTTTTATGTAAAGCAAAGACTTCGTAGGGTTTTTCAACAGAATTTTGTATGTTTTCTATAGCAGTAGAACGAGACTTTTCAGATATAAGTTGTAAACCATTCATATTGATTAGTTCGTTGTATTTGTAACCTGAAAGCTTTGTTAGCATTAAGTTACACTCTAAGATAACTCCATTGTCATGGATAGCTATTCCATCTGATGTTGCATCATGAAGTGCTTTAAAACGAGCTTGAGAATCTCTCATCTCTATTAATGTATTTTTTCTATTTGTTATATCTCGAGAAAGTACAATAAAATGTGGACCGTCAGTATATGTATTTGATTTACGTGATATAGATAATTCAAACCATTTTTGTGTATTATTTATCTCTAGTGAAATCTCTTTGCCTTCAGAAAAACCTTTTTGATTTGCTTCTTGTAAACCTTCAAAACAAGTATTAGCTGCTTTTGATGGTAAAATATCAAATATAGTTTTACCTAACATCTCTTTTGGTGGTGCTGCCATCAGTTCTGTTCTTGTTGATCTTATACTATGATAACATCCGTCTAGTCCTAACTCAAACATAAGATCAGGTATAGCTGCTAGAGTACTGTCCAAATCATTTTGAAGAGCAGATATCTCTTTACTTCTGTATGATATATCATATATTATAGACAAAAGTATATTTTCAGAATTATACTCAATGGCAGATGAGTATACTTCTACATCACGAATTTCACCATTACAAAGGCGATGTTGAAAATTAAAGTGATTACGTTTTTCTTTGAGTACATTTTGCTGTTCTATTTGAAGTTGGTTTTTAGATAGTGTATTTATATCATGTATTGACATGTTAGTTAAAGTTTCTAAAGAGTAGCCATAATAATTTAGTGCAGTTTTGTTTGCATTAATAATCTTACCACTGTGTGGGTCAATTAATAACATTATGGAATTAAAGTTATTAAAGAAATCTAAAAACGAATTCTTATCAGGTTTTATCATAATTACTACTTTTACCGCTGTAAAGATTATAGCAAAACAGTATAAATCATGCAAATTTTTCTGTGATAATTTAATGATAGTTGATACGTAGAATATTAAATACTTACTAATAATATTTATTATGTATAATTAAATAAATATTATAAAAAGTTGTATAATATTTATTTTATGATATAATTGTAATAAATAAGTTTCTTTTAAGGAGTAAGGATGTTTCGGAATTTAAGTTTAAGAATGAAAATCATTCTAGGAAGTGCTACAACACTGGTGCTACTTGTAATGTTAGGTTTTATATCATATTCAAATACAGGTTCCTTACTTCAAAGTAGTAAGTGGGTTAACCACACTCATGTTGTAATTCAAGAAGCGATGAAGATAGAAGCATCTGCCGTTGATATGGAAACAGGTATGAGAGGATACCTTTTAGCTGGTAAAAGTGAATTTTTAAATCCTTATAAAAATGGGAAAAAGAGATTTACAACTTTAGTGAATAAATTAAAAAACACTGTAAGTGATAATCCAGTTCAGGTCAAAAGACTTGAAAGTATTCAAAAAACCATAAATGATTGGCAGATTAATATAGTAGAACCAATGATTAAACTTCGTGCTCAAATAGGTGATGCTAAAACCATGAATGATATGGCTCATTTAGTAAGCCAAGCAAAAGGTAAAGTATATTTTGATAAGTTTCGTGCTCAAATTGAAACATTTATAGATAGAGAAACAACTCTGATGAATAAACGTAAAAGAGTTATAAAAAATGTAAACCTTAGCAGTGCCAAGGGACAAAGACAGATGGTTGAAGGATTAAAGTGGGTAGAACACACTCATAAAGTTATCGCTACTGCAAATAAACTATTAGCATCTGCCGTTGATATGGAAACAGGTATGAGAGGTTATTTATTAGCTGGTAAAGAGAATTTTTTAGAGCCTTATAACAGTGGACAAAAAGAGTTTGAAAAATTAGTTGGATCATTAATAAAAACTGTAAGTGACAACCCAGTACAGGTAAAATTACTAGAAGAAATCAAAGAAAACATTCAACAATGGCAAACAAATGTAACACAGAAGCAAATTGAATTACGAAAAAACATTGGTGATGCAAAAACGATGGATGATATTTCTGATATTGTCGCAGAAGCTAAAGGAAAAGTTTATTTTGACAAGTTTAGAGAAGAGATAAAAGTATTTATAGATACTGAAACAAAACTTATGCTAATTCGTCAAAATGATGCTCAAAAAACTGCAAGTGATTCAACCTTGATAATCATAACAGCCATTATATTTGCTATAGTGGTTGCTTCTTTTATGGCAGTATTTTTGTCTAGTTTGATTGCTACTCCATTGAATGCTGTTAACAAGCTTTCTCAAAAGGCTAGTGAAGGTGATTTAACGGGAAGAGTAGACGTTCAAAGTACAGATGAGATAGGACAGACTAGCTTGGGTATTAATAATCTAATGGATAAGGTAAGTAGTTTAATAGCCAATGCAAAATCCTTATCAAATGAGAATTCATCAGTTTCACATGAACTTTCAACTACATCTTTAAGTGTAGGAAATAATGTTGAAAAATCTGTTGGTATTGTTAATAAAGCTACACAAGAAGCAGATGTAATGGTAACAGACATAATGGATTTTATTCAAAATGCAGAAGAGAGTAAAGAAAAAATAATAGAAGCAAATGATATGTTAAGTAGTGCAAGAGATGAAATAGTCTCTCTTACAACAAGTGTACAAAAAAGTGCTGAAACTGAAACTCAGTTAGCTACACACCTAGAGACATTATCTCATGATACAGAACAAGTAAAAGAGATTTTAACTGTTATATCAGATATCGCAGACCAAACAAATCTTTTAGCTCTAAATGCTGCAATAGAAGCTGCCCGCGCAGGAGAACATGGACGTGGTTTTGCTGTTGTTGCTGATGAGGTAAGACAACTTGCAGAGAGAACACAAAAAAGTTTAACTGAGATTAATGCAACTATAAATGTAATAATTCAATCAACAGTAAACGCAAGTGATCAGATGAGTAAAAATTCAACTCAAATAAATGAATTAGCAACAATTTCTACTGAAGTTGTAAAAAAGATAAATGGCTCAACTGATTTGGTAAATAGTGCAACAGATGCTAATGAAAAAACAGTAAAAGATTTTGAAAATACTGGCTCAAAAATAAAATCAATTGCAAAAAGTATTGATGAGATTAACTCTATATCATCAACTAATGCAAGAAGTATTGAAGAGATAGCAAGTGCCGCTGAGCATCTAAATAAAATGACAGAAGAGTTAACAGGTAAACTAAATGAGTTTAAAACCTGATTGAAATAAACTTTACATGTAAGGGTATATTCCTTACATGTATAATATATGTTAGAAATTTTAAACTAAAATTATGTTTACAAGATATAAACTTTTCATAATCACAAAAAGTATATAATAAGCAAAAAAAAAGGCAATTATATGGCAACGTATATTTTTGGGCATACAAATCCAGATAGTGATTCTATAGTAGGAGCAATCTCTTTAGCTTATTTAAAAAATCAAATAGGGGAAGAGTGTATACCTACTAGACAAGGAATTATCACCCCTGAGACTCAATTTATATTAGATAAGTTTGATTACAAAGCTCCACAGCTTAAAGAAAAAGTAGCAGGAGAAGAGGTTTACTTGGTTGATTTTTCAGACCTTGCACAAGCTCCAAAAGATATAAAAGAGGCTACTATCAAAGGTATAGTAGATCATCATAAACTTGGTGATATTACAACTTCTGCTCCTTTGGAGTGTTGGATAAGACCAGTAGGATGTTCAAATACAATAGTAAAAGAGATGTTTGACTACCATGAAGTTGAAATTCCAAAAAATCTAGCAGGAATGATGTTATGTGCGATACTTAGTGATACTGTTATCTACAAATCTCCAACCTGTACAAAAAAAGATACAAAAGCGTGTAAAGAACTAGCAAAAATCGCAGGAATTGAAGATATAAAAGCACTTGGAATGGAGATGTTTTTAGTTAAATCAGCTGTAAAAGATGCAACACCTAGAGAGCTAACAACTCGTGATTATAAAGATTTTGAGATGGATGGTAAAAAAGTTGGAGTAGGTCAGCTTGAAGTTGTTGATTTGAGTGTTTTTGATAGTATCAAAGATAAGCTTTTTGCAGATTTAAAAGCTTTAAAAACTGAGGGCAACAGACATACAGTTATGCTGCTTTTAACAGATATCATAGAAGAAGGTTCACAGTTGCTTGTTGTAAGTGATGATGATAGTTTAGTTGAAAATGCGTTTGATGTAAAGCTTGAAAATTCACAAGTTTGGTTACCAAAAGTGCTTAGTAGAAAAAAACAAGTTGTTCCATTTTTGGAAAAAACTTTTAGTTAAGGATAAAACATGAAAAGAGAGTTTTTAGTAGAAAACTATAAAAAGCTTAGTAAATATTTACAGAAAAACTCTCTTACATGTAAACTTTATAAATACAAAGACAAGAACTCTTACATGTATGAGTTTAATAACTACTCATATGTTCTTGAAGAGTATAAAAGCTTTAAAAAACTTATTTTAATCAGTAAAAAAGATATTGTTTTAGTTCCAATAGTAAAACAGCTTCAAGAAATAACTGATGATAAGAGATATTCAAAAGAGTATATAGAGTTGTTTGGTGATCCTAAAGGTTATGATTTTGATGAGGAAAAAGTTTTTCAAAAATGCGATGATGCAGGATTAGAAAGACTTGATTTACACTTTAAAATGGGTATGAATAGTGCTAAAATTTTTAGAGTGGTTTTTTATAGACTAAATCAGATTTTTACTCTTAAGTACGCAAAATACATCAAAAAAGAGATTGAGTATGAAGCTTTAGAAAAGAGTCACAAAAAACTTTTGAGCGCCTTGAAACTATCTAAAAAAGTATTTGATAAAGAGATAATTAAAAGTTTACAAGATGATTTTGAAGACCTTTATATGCTTTTAAATCATCAAGAAACATTTGAAAGATATGTTCTGAATTTTCAGATGTTTATTTATGAAAAGAGTTTTTATAATGCTAATAAAGCAGGTAAACCGATATACTTTTTTGATAAAAAAGAGAAGTTGTTTAGCCTATTATAGACTTATTTACAAATCATAATGCTTTGGCAAATTCCTACATTATCTATTTGGTCTACTACTTTTAGTCCAGCTTGTTCAATGTAGTTTGTCATATCTATTGCGTTAAACATCTTACTATAACCATTTGCTAAAGCTGTAAAGTAAGGCGAAGTGTTTATAATACAAAATGCAGATGTTTCAAACTTCTGTCTGTCCCATAGAGGTTCCATAATACAAACTTTACCATCTTTGCTTAGAGCTTGTTTGCAACGTTTGAGTATGGCTATTATATCTTCTTCTTTAAAGCAGTCTAGAAATTGACTCATCCAAACAATATCATAATTTTTAGGTAGTTTTATAGAGTGGTCAAGTATATTTGTTGGAAAGAAGTCTATTCTATTTTCAAGTGCATTTTTCTCTATATTTTGTTTTGCAAGAGCAACTTGCTGAGGTAAGTCGGCTATTGTTATTTTCACATCTTTATCAATTTTTGTTATATTCATGGAAAACTTTCCAGTATTTCCTCCGATATCTAAAATCTTTTTTGGTCTCATTTTAAGCAAAATACCTACTGCTTCATCTAAAGCAGTATCCGAGTAGTAGTGATCAAATTCAAACCAACTTTGTTGAGCTTTTTTAGGAAGTGAAGATAGTTTTGGATATATAGTTTTACAATCATCTCCAAAGGTCTCATATAGACCAATAGGTTCCTCTTTTTTTAGTGATTCACTTAAATGAAATAACCCTTTATAGGTTACATAATGATTGTAGTTCATATTGATTTTTGTCATTGTGTCATTTTGTAAAAAATATCCAGTTTTAGTTATGCGGTATTTATTGTTATCTAGTTTTACCAAATCTGCACTTAAAGATGTTTCTAGGAGTGTTTTAACTGCATATTCGGTTAAGTCTGTTTTTTTGGTTATCTCCTCAATGCTTAATCCAGTTTTTTCCTCTTTTTGAAGTATTTCAAAAACTCCAAAATCTCTCATTGATTTTGCTACTTGAAATATAATTGGAGCAAATGCTATTTTTTGAGCTTCATATTGAGCTTCTATAGCACTTTTACTGTCATTGTTTTTGAAAATTTTTTGCATGGTAATCTTTGTAATATTTTTGAGAAGTATATTAAAAATTAATATAAATTTAGATAAAATTTAATCCTTTTAAGGAGAGATTAAATGAAAAATATTTTATTAATTTTAGTATTAGCTACATTTTTTATAAGCAGTGCAAATGCTGGTGCTGGTGGAGACGCTTGGAGAGCCACTAAAGAAGCTAGTAAAGAGGCATGGAAAGATACTAAAGAGGGTTCAAAAGAGGCTTGGAAAGATACAAAAGAAGTTAGCAAAGAAGCTTGGGACGGAACAAAAGAAGGTTCTAAAAAAGCATGGAAAGGCACTAAAGAAGGAAGTAAAAGTGCTTGGGAGAAGACAAAAGATTTTTTTAAATAAGGGCAAAATATAATGATAACGGGCGAAGAGTTAAAAAGAACAATAATAGAGAATTTAAAGCTAGAAGATATAGAAGTTAATGATATAGAAGATGATATGCCACTATTTGGTGAAGATGGGCTAGGTCTTGATTCGGTTGATTCAATTGAACTTGTTTTGACTTTAGAAAAAGAGTTTGGAGTGAAAGTTGCTGATTCTAAAGAGTATGAGACGATTTTTGCAACTACTAAGACTCTTTTAGACTATATAAATGCAAATAAATAGAGTTTATGTAAACTCTTATAGAGCTTTATGTTGTGCTGCTTCAAATGCAAAAGAACTGTTTGAAGCAATTTGCGATAAAAAAAGTGGTATAAAAACTAATAAAACTTTTTTTGAAAATAAAGTAGTTGGTATAGGAGTTGTAAAAGAAGATATAGAAGAGGCTCTTGTGTCTTATATAGAGTCAATTTTAAAAAGTAGTAATCTTGAAAACTTCAAAGATACACTTTTAGTTATAGGCTCATCTGTAGGTGGAATGAAACTAAGTGAAGAGATATACTTCAAAGATAATAGTTATACAAATATAAATCCAACGTTACATGTAATAGACTCAATAAACCATAGAATCTCACAAAAACATACTTTTAAAGATGATATTTCATTCTCTACAGCATGTACTTCTAGTGCCAATGCCTTAGGTTATGCGTATGAGGTTATCTCTAAAGGTATTTATAAAAATGTTTTAGTAGTTGGATACGATACACTTTGTAAAACTACTGTTGGTGGGTTTAATGCTCTTGGAGTTCTTAGCCAAAGAATATGTAAACCATTTGATAAAAATAGAGATGGAATGAATGTGGCTGAAGGTTTGGCTGTTTTGTTGCTTCAAGATACGAAAATACAAGATTCCGTTGAGTTGTGTGGAGTAGGATATAGCTCAGACGCTTTTCACATGACTCAACCAGATCCAACTGGTGCTCAAAAAGCGATGCAAAATGCTCTTACTTGTAAGAATATAAAACCTGGTGATATAGACTATATAAATGCACATGGTACAGGAACTATGGCAAACGATAGCAGTGAGATAAGTGCTATAGATACTCTTTTTGGTAATGGTGTACATGTAAGCTCTACAAAGTCTGTAACAGGGCATACACTTGGAGCAGCAGGAGCTTTGGAAGCTATAATCTCAGTTATGGTTATAAAAGAGCAGAAGCTTGTTCCAAACAGTAATCTTGAAGAGCCAGAAGTAAAAGGTATGAATTATGTTAATGAGGCACAAAACAAAGAGATAAATTATGTACTAAGTAACTCTTTTGCTTTTGGTGGAAACAATGCTTCGCTTCTTTTTGGGAGAGTGAAATGAAGATTAATCTAGAAATCATCTCATCAGCATCTTTATTGGCTCCTAAACAGATTGAAAATCTTAGAACAAAAGAATTAGTTCCAAAGATGATAACAAGAAGAAGATTAACTCGTGGGGCAAAAATAGCAATTGAACTCCAAGATATGGTTGGTTTTGTTGATGGAAGAGTTATTAGTGGAAGTGCTTATGGAGAGTTGGGTGTTACTGCAAAGATACTAGAATCGATAAAAGATAATCAACCAATAAGCCCAACTGATTTTCAAAATTCAGTTTATAACACAGCAGTTTCATATCTCTCTATCATAAGTCAAAACAAAAACGAAATAACAACTCTCTCCTGTGGAGATAAAACAGCACACACTATTTTAAAAATGGGAGCTGTAAAGGCATTGGATGGAGATGAAATACTTCTGTTATGTTTTGAAACTATTGATATAAAAAACATAGAAGAGATAAACTCTTGTATAGATTTTTTAGAGAGCGGAGTTGCTTTAAAAGTAAAAGTAACTGATAAAAATGCAAATTTAAAAGTACAAAAAAGTGAAACCAAAGGAGTACCTAACTCTATAAGTGAACTTTTGTATCTATCTGAGAGTTCAAAAGGTATCTCAAATCCGGTAGTGGAGATAGAAGTATGAATCTTCCCCATTTAACTCCAATACTTTTTGCAAAAGAGGTTATAAAAAAAGAGGAAAATTCTTTACATGTAGAGTGTCAGTTTCCTTATCCTCCAACTTTAGCAATGGTCCTTGAAGCTGCTGCACAATCGAGTTCTGGTTTTGCTAGTGATGATATAAAAGAGGGATTTTTAGTAGCTGCAAATAGTTTGGTTCTTCATAAAAAAACTGATAAAACCAAATTTGTGATAGAAATTGAAAAAGAGATGCAGATGGACAGCATGAGCATGTTTTCTTTTAAAACTGAAGATATTGCATCTGGAAAGTTTACGATATATGTTAAGTAATCTATATACTTTAACAGAACAGAAAGAGGATTTCTTTAGTATAAAACTTGCGGATTCTTCACACCCTGTTTTCAAAGCACATTTTCCTACTAACCCACTTTTGCCTGGGTTTTTGATGATAGAAATTATCTCAAAAGTTTTAAAGTGTGAGATTATACAGATAAAAAAAGTAAAGTTTTTGAATCAAGCTTTTCCACAAGATGAGTTGAGCTTTAATTTTAAAGGCAATAGCGTAACAATAAAAAAAGATGAGATAAAGGTAGCCCAAATTGTTTTTAACAAAATCTAATGTACTTGTAGTCGTTCCAACATATAACAATCCAGAATCTATACAGAAAGTGACAAAAGATGTGCTTTCTCATGGTTATAAACTTCTTGTTGTTGATGATGGTTCTAATCCAAAGATAGAGTTAGAAGATGATGCCAATTTGACCATAATCAGGCACAAATTCAACCGTGGAAAAGGGATGGCTATCGTTACAGGAGCTAAAGAGGCAAAGAGACTTGGATACAAATACTTTGTTTCATTAGATGGTGACGGGCAGCATTTGGCAAGTCAAATAGAGCCTATTTTGAAGAGTTGTGATGGAGATGATCAAATCATAATAGGTGCAAGAAATTTTGATATAAAAGATGTTCCAAATGGTTCAAAATTTGGAAGATGGTTCTCAAACATGTGGGCTTGTTGGGATACGGGACAGCATATAGATGATTCACTTTCTGGATTTAGACTTTATCCAACTTCTATATTGGATTTGAGTATCAAAACTGAGAGATTTGATTGGGAGATGGAAGTTTTGGTAAAACATGCATGGAAAGGCAGGCTTATAAAAGAGAAGGTTATAGAGTGTTATTATCCAACTCCAGAGGAGAGAGTAAGTCACTTTAAAAACTTTTGGGATACAGCAGCTATTGTTTGGGTACATATACGTCTTTTACCACTGAAACCTATACTAAAAAGATTACCGGAAAATAGATGAGTGTTAAACAAAGGGGTAGTGCTTGGAGTATTAAGTTAGTATATAATCTTTATAGACTGTTTGGGTATAAGTTTATATACTATTTGATGTATCCTGTATCATATTTTTATTATCTTAAAGCTAAAAATGTTAAAGAAGCCTTGAAAATCTACTATGCACAAATAGGAAAAGAGTTTAATAAAAAAGTACACCATGACCATTTAAGACATTTTGCAATTTGTATGTGTGATAGATTTATTTCACTAATAGATCCAAAAGATTATAAATATAAGATTGAGGGTAGAGAAAACTTAGAAAATGATTTAAAAAAAGGTGGAATTTTACTTTTGTCTCACTATGGGGGCTGGGCAAGTGCAGCTAATTGTTTTGGTTATTTGAATTTAAAGATGAATATAGTCATGCAAGAAGTACTTATGCAAGGTATTAAAGATATAGAAGAGAGTATAAAAAGTGAAAAAACTTCCCATATATCTGTTATAGATACAGGAAAAGGTGGAATTGCAGTAACTTTGGAAATAGCCAAAGCATTGAGTGAAAATGAGTTAGTAGCGATGATGGCAGATAGAGCAACGAGTACAAAAAACAGCAAAAAGATTGAATTTTTTGGTAAAGAGGGATTTTTTAATAAAAATCCATTTGAAATTGCGTATAAAACGGATAAACCTCTTATCGGACTTTTTATAAGATATTTAAGCCCACAGTTTTATAAGATAGATTATATTAAAATGAATATGAATAAAGAAAATAAGATGAGTGATGAGGTACAAAGGTGTATGAAAGTATATGCCGATAGATTTGCAACAAATATAGAACAATACCCACAAGGGTGGTTTAACTTTTATAATTTTTGGGAGAAGTAATTTTGGTTATAAGTAATAAGTGTGTATGTTATAAAGAGATAATAGAAGCAAAAAAAGTAAAGCTTTCAGATGATAAAAAATTTATTGAAGAGTTTATATTGGGACATGATTTTCTAATGGAACAAATCCGTGGTGGAAAACCAGTTTATGGTGTTACTACAGGATATGGTTCAAGTGGAAAGAATTATCTTACTTTTGATGATGCACAAACATTGCAAAAAAACTTGTATCGTTTTCATGGTTGTGGGGTTGGAGATAATCTTTCTTATGAGAGTGCAAGATATGCAGTTTTGATTAGACTTATTTCTCTTTCCAAAGGGCACTCTGGTATCTCATATGAGCTTTTAAAAAGACTAGAAATGCTTTTAGAAAAAGATATTATTCCTATTATTCCGTCACAAGGTTCAGTTGGAGCAAGTGGAGATTTAACACCTCTATCTTACATAGCAGCTGTGATTGCAGGTGAGCGAGAAGTTTACTTTAAAGGCGAAGAGCGAAAAAGCATAGATGTTCATAATGAGTTAGGAATCAAGCCATATACTTTTAAACCAAAAGAGGCACTTGCTCTTATGAATGGAACTGCGATTATGAGTGCGATTGCGATTACAAGTTTGAAAAAATTTGAGATGCTCTTAGAGAGTATGGAGTCTTATGTAGCTGGTATGTATGAAGTTCTTTTGAGTGACGATACACCTTTGAGTGAGTTTGTTCATGACGAATCAAAACCTTTTTCCGGTCAAATTCAAGTAGCAAAAAACGTAAGAGAGAAGATAAAAGGCTCAAAGCTTACTCATGGACGTGATGACAGATATGATAAGTTTTTTAACGACAATGAACTTAATATTCAAGATACATACTCTATCCGTTGTGCACCACAAGTTTTAGGTGTAGTAAGAGACAATCTAACTATTTCAAAAAACTGGGTAGAACAAGAGATAAACTCAGTTAATGACAATCCTCTCATAGATGGAAAAAACAAAAAACTATATACTTCTGGAAACTTCTATGGTGGTTACGTGGCTCATGCTATGGACACACTTAAAATCTCTATAGCAAATGTAGCAGATCTGCTTGATAAAGAGTTTGCACTTTTAGTTGATGACAAGTTTAACCGTGGCCTTGGTGAGAATTTAAAAATTTCAACAGAAAATTATTATCATGGTTTTAAAGCTATGCAGATAACTCTAAGTTCACTTAGTGCGGACATTATCAAAAATACAACGGCAGCTTCTATTCACTCTCGTCCAACAGAGTCACTAAATCAGGATAAAGTAAGTATGGGAACAACTGCGGCACTTGATTTTAAAAAGATGAACAGAGTTTTAGAGGATATGCTTAGTATTGCTTTTATCGGTCTGGCACAAGCTGTTGATATAAGAGGAAAAGAAAAAGTTTCTCCTACGCTTTTAAAACATTTTGAAGATATAAGAAGTGAAGTCCCTTCTTTAATAGCAGATAGACGTATGGATATAGATATCAAAAAAGTAAAAATTATGTTAAATGAGGGAAAGTTTTCATGAAACGCGTCTTAGTTACAGGTGCTACTGGTGAGATTGGAAGTGCTATTGTAAGAGACTATGCAAATAATGGATACTTTGTTTATGTTCATTATCGCAGCAGCCAAGAAAAAGCACAAAATCTTCTCACAGAGATAGACAATGGAGCACTTATTCAGTTTGATGCAAGCGACAAAGAGAGTATAAGAAAGTCTTTAGAAGATTTACATGTAGATGTTTTAGTAAATTGTGCTGGCATCATCAAAGATAAACTGTTTTTCTTTATGGAAGATGATGATTGGGAAGATGTTATAAAAACAAATCTTGATGGTTACTATTATGTAACAAAGCAAATCATAAATGGTATGATTAAAAACAAGTCAGGCTCTATTGTAAATGTGACTTCTATATCCGGACTTGTAGGAAATATAGGACAGACAAACTACTCGGCAAGTAAAGGTGGAATCATAGCTTTTACAAAAGCACTATGCCTTGAAGTCGCAAGATATGGTATAAGAGTCAATGCAATCGCCCCAGGAATCATAAAGTCCGAAATGGTAGAAAAAGTAGATAAAAATATAGTAAAAATGATACCGGCAGGTCGTTTAGGAAAACCAGAAGAAGTTGCTGAAGTAGCTTACTTTTTGGGGGATCGTGCGACTTATATAAATGGGGAAGTTATAAATATAAGTGGAGGGATGGTTAGATAAGCATGTCACTTTTTATCTCTTTTTTATATCCTATAACTCTTTTTTTTATAATCAAATATTTAGGATTAAATTTAGATGATATGATGGTTTTAAAGTTACTACCTCTTTTTGTTTCTGTTTATGTGACACTTTTGATAATTATTTCTCATATCAGAAAAAACTCACTTATAATCAAATATGCTAAAAGATTTTCAAAACAAGATTTGAGTGAAGAAGAGATAATCTATATAAAAAAATCAACTCTATTTTGGATTGGGATTAGTCTTATAAATATAGTTATACATGTAGGGGTTTTATTACATGTAAACGAATACTATTGGTTAACATACACTTCTGTAGGCTGGTACAGTGTTTTTGCTTTTGGGGGCTTATTGCAGTATATTCATAGAAAATTTGTTTTTTTAAAGAGAGTAAAAAATGTTTAGGCTTCTTGTACTTCTTTTTTTAGCTTTACATGTAAATGCGGGTGAGTTATTTAAAGAGAGTAGGTATATCTATGCGATTGATAAAACTTTAGAGTATGAGGGTGAGATAACTTTTAAAAAAAGTAGTGTTGAAATAGCATATACAAAACCTAAAGAAGAGAAAATAATTTATTTAGAAGATGATGAAAACCGGCAAAAAAGAGCTTATTTCATGATACTCAAAGCCATCTATAGTGAAGATATAACTCTTTTAAAAGAGTTTTTTGAGATGAAAGAAGAGGAATCAAAAACCCTTCTTTTACCTTTTGGTGTATTAGGTGATTATATGAGGCAAGTTGAGTTTAAAAAAGTAGGTAGAGATTTAGAATATTTGAAAATTCAGATGCAAAATGAAGATTGGATAGAGATTGAAACTATCCGCTAAATATATAAATATTACTATCTTTTTAGTGTTATTAGCTATTTTTTTAGTCGTTTCTCCTTTAGAAAAACTCTCAACAAATCTCCTATCTTTACTACCTCAAAACGAAGAGACAAAACTTTTGAAGATTTATCAAAAATTTCAAAGCTCTCGTGAGATTTTAGTAGCAATAAAGAGTGAAGATGTAAAAAAGATAAAAACTCTTAAAAAAAGAGTTTTGCAAAACGAATTTATAGAAGAAAAAAAGAGTTTTTTTACTAATAGTGAATTTAGAAATTATATAAAAAAGTATCAATTCTATCTTCAAAATTTTGATAAAAAAAATTTGTCACTTATAGAAAAAAAGTTAAAAGACAGTTATCAAAATCTTATTTCAAATCCTTATTATTATTCCATAAATCAAAAAGACCCACTTGAGCTTTTCTCTCAAAAAAGGATAGACACATATTTAACCTTTAAAAATGGACAAATGTATTTAAAAGACTATGGTTACATGGCTGTTTTTAATTTTAAAGATGGAACAAATTTTAAAGAAGTTTATGAGGTATTTCAAAATGAGATAAAAGATGATGTAAAAGTATTTGGTCCTATTTTCTATTTTGTTGAAAACTCATTAGCAATAAAATCACAAGTTAATATTTTGATTTTTATTGCTATCTCTTTGTTGATTATTTTGTATGTATTGATGCTTAAAAATACATCTTTGCTTTTTCATACAATAATGACGCTTTTAAGCTCTTCACTTGTGGCGCTACTTAGTGTTACATTTTTTTGGAGTGAAGTATCTATATTTGTTATGGTTTTTGGTATAGCGATTAGTACTATTGCTATTGATTATATGTTTCATCACTATTTTTGTGGATTCTATGAGAAAAACAGAGGTTTTAATAAGGCTGTATTTTATGGTTTTTTGAGTACATTTTTGGCTTTTTTAATTATATCCTTTGTCGATTTTCCTTTTATAAAACAAGTAAGTATTTATGCTCTTGTTTCACTTAGTTTTTCTTATATAGTTTTTGCTTTTTTATTTCCTTTTATGAGCTTTACATGTAAAGGTTCAACCTGGTCTTTACCAGCGTTAAACCAAATAAAAAATTATAAATTTTTTGTCCTTATTTTGCTAATAGTTATAGGATATAGTTCTTTACATGTAAAGATGGATTTGAATATAAAAAACCTTGATTATAAAAATGTAAAACTAAAAGAGTTAGAAAGTTTTTTTGCCCTTAAACTAAAAAGTAATGATAAAATCCCATTTATTATAAAAGCAAAAACTCTTGATAAACTTATAGAAAAAAGCAGTAATCTTAAAACTATTATTCCTGTGTCAAATCTTCTAAGTAAGAATGAATTTGAACAAAGAAAAAAACAATTTAAAGAAATAAACTTTTTTCATATAAGAGAGATGATTTCACAAAAAGCAGATGCTATTGGGTTTAGAAAGAACTTTTTCGTAAAAAGTTATCCTGAACATCTTTTATATCCTGAAATATCAAATTTGAATATGGAAACTGTTAAAACATATGGTTTTGATGTTTATTATGATGGGAAAGATTATTATAGTTATGGCTTTGCAAATAAAGAGTCAGAGATAGATGGAGTTTATTTTGAAAACTCTGCTCAATTTTTTAAAAATTCTATAAAATCTGTTGGTAAGGAGTTGATGATATGTGGTTTTATAATTTTGTTTTGTGTAATATTTATTTTATATAAAGTTACAAAAGAGAATTTTTTTAAAGCACTTAGTTTTATACTTTTTCCAATTAGCTTGATTTTTTTTATTATCTCTTTTTCACAGATTAATATACTTCAGATTTTTATGCTTTTTGTTATAGTTTCACTTAGTATTGATTATGGGATATATATGAGTCAAAAAGATGTAAATCAAAACAGTAAGAAAGCAATACTTTTTTCACTTATGAGTACATTTGCAGGTTTTGGTGTTTTGGTATTTAGTTCCATTGGAGTACTGTTTTATATAGGGCAAGTAGCAACTTTGGGTTTATTAGCTTTGTTTATATTATTAGTTATAGGTAAAAGATGAAAATAGAGATTTTAGATGATGATTTAAGTAGAAGAGTTTACGATGTTGAAAAACTTGAAAAAACTCATGATGATATAGTTTTTATAGATTCTTCAAGCAAAGAAAACTCTGCATTGAATATCATAAAAGCATACAAAAGCAATAAGAGACAAATTCTTTTTGATGAAAACAATCAAAGTATAAAAGAACTTTTAGAAAGAAATGATTTTAAAGACATAGATTTTTCTATGTTACTTTTCACATCAGGAACTACAGGAAAACCTGCAGGGGCTTTTAAAACAAAAGAGAATTTAAACAAAGAGATAGATGAGTTAGTCAAACTAGTAACAAAGTACAAGCCTAAAAAAGTCATCTCAACAGTACCTTTTATCCATATCTATGGGATTTTGACCTCAATACTTTTACCGTATAGATTAGATATAGACCTTTTTTTTAAAAAACACTTTTTACCACATGACCTGCTAGAAGCAATAGAGCCAAACTCAGTGATAGTAACAACACCTCTGTATATCAAATCACTTTTAAGACTTCAAGAGACAAAAGAGTTAAAAGATGTGGTTTTCATAAGTTCAACTGCACCCCTTGATGCAAAAAGTGCAAAAGAGTTTATAAAAAAGTTTAACACAAATCTTATTCAACTTTTTGGCTCAACTGAAACTGGAGGGATTGCTTATAAAGAGCAAACTGATGAATTGTGGAAACCTATTAGTAGTGTAAAAGCTACAGTAAATGAGAAAAATCTTTTGAAGGTAAGTTCACCATTTGTTTCTAAACTTATTTTTGAAAATGGCTTTAAAAAAACTGGTGGTAAGATACAGAGTTTTGATTATGTTGAGTTTGATGATGACAGATTTAAGATAATAGGGCGAGATTCTCAGATATTTAAAGTTGGAGGAAAGAGGTTTTCATCTTTACATGTAGAAGAAATTTTAGAGGCAATGGCTGATGTAAAAAAAGCATTTGTGACAATAGAATATAACAAGGGTGAACTCAAAGATGAGAGTTTGATACTTTATCTTGAAACAAAAAAGAAGATAACAACAAGAGAGATAAACAGAGTTTTAAAACAGAAAATTGGAGATATAAAGTTCCCTATAAAACTAAATCTAGTAGACAAAATTCCAACAACAGCTTTAGGAAAAAAAATAGTTCCATTATAAAGTAAGCTTGCACTCTACAAAAAGTAAAGTGCAAATTTTTAACTAGAGCATTCCTAGTCTTACTTGAATTGCATTGTTTAGGTTTTGTACCCAACCATTGTAGTTTGAGTGTATGCTTTTATTTTCAGCATTATAATTTAACTCAGTACTAGTTTTGTAGATAATTTGGTAAGATTTTGTTGTGTAAGGTATTGTTACTTGTGCCATATGTTTTCTTAAAAATAGAGTACCTACAATTTCGCCATCTTTTACTTTTTTCATTTGCCATCCAAGACCTGCACCTGCAGCTATGATTTCTTTTGCAACTTTATCAAGAGCTACTGAAGAAGTAGTTGAAACTTGGCTATCATAATTACGAATAGGAGATGTTCTACAACCTGTAAATAGCGCCATTGCTAAAACCAATACAAAACTAAACTTTAAAAACTTTTTCATTTTTATCCTTTTAAATAAATTTGAGTTATTATATATTATAAAATTTTAATGTTTTCTTATTAAGTGAATTTGTTTTAGCGTATAAGTACCTCTATTGGGCAGTTTTTTAGTACAGTTCTAATTTTATAAATTTATTGTATAATCTATCTTTATTTCGTAAGAGGACTTCACTTGGATAACCAAAACAAACAGAAAAAAATAGTAGATATGTTTAACAATATCGCTCCAACTTATGACAAAGCAAATAGAGTTTTGAGTATGGGCATAGACATTCAATGGCGTAAGCGTGCTTGTGATGAAACCTATAATAGATACAGAAGAAATATAGATTTAATAGTAGATGTTGCTTGTGGAACAGGTGACATGATGTCTTATTGGAAAAAACAAGCAGATAAGAGCGGACGCAAGATAGGAAAACTTTTAGGGGTAGACCCATCTGAAGGCATGGTTGGAGTAGGAAAAGAGAAATTTCCTAATTTTGATTTTGTTATCAGTGATGCTACAAATATTCCACTTGAAGATGAGAGTGCAGATATACTTAGTATCTCTTATGGGATTAGAAATGTAGTAAAAAGACAAGAAGCCTTTAAAGAGTTTGCAAGAGTTATTAAAACAGGCGGTTATGTAGTTATATTAGAATTTACAAAAGATGATAAAAAAGGTTTCTTTTTTGGAATCAAAGACTTTTATATGAATAAAGTTCTTCCAAAACTAGGTGGTTTTATCTCTAAAAATAAAGAAGCTTATGAGTATCTTCCAAACTCTATTGAGGGCTTTTTAACATCAGATATGCTTCAAAGCGAACTTGATGAGGCAGGTTTTGATACTGAGTTTGTAAAGAGTTTCTCTATGGATATCTCAACACTGGTTATCGCTAAAAAAAGATGAGCTTAACGGTAAGCACCTTAAACAATCAGATAAAATCTCTTTTAGAGACAACTTTTTTACATGTAAGTGTCGAAGGAGAAGTCTCTCGTATCACTTATCATGGATCAGGACACCTCTACTTTACTCTTAAAGATGAAAATTCTTCTATAAGTTGTGTTATGTTTCGCGGAAACAATATGAAAATGAAGTTTCGTCTTGAAGAGGGTATGGCTGTTGTTCTTCATGGCTCGGTTAGTGTTTATGCTCCAAGAGGAAACTATCAGATAAATTGTACCCGTATTGAACCTGCTGGAGAAGGTGCTTTGGCTCTAGCTTATGAACAACTCAAAAAATCTTTACATGCAAAGGGCTATTTTGAGAATAAAAAAGAGATACCCAAAGTCATAAATACAATAGCAATCGTTACAAGTGGAACAGGGGCCGCCTTGCAAGATATGCTTAGAGTTGCAACTAAGCGTTGGCCTTTAGTTAAGATTACTCTAATAGATACCATTGTTCAAGGTGATGGTAGTGGTACAAATATAGCTTCAAGTATACAAAAAGCTGATGCTTTACATGTAGATGTTATAGTTGTAGGGCGTGGTGGGGGAAGTATAGAAGATTTGTGGGGTTTTAACGAAGAAGTTGTAGCTGACGCAATCCACTTTGCAAATACTCCTGTTGTAAGTGCTGTAGGTCATGAGATAGATTATGTTATAAGTGATTTTGTAGCTGATCTACGTGCTCCAACACCAAGTGCCGCAATGGAGATGATACTTCCTGATTCTTCTGAGATGTTTATGCGCCTTGATGATATTGGCGAAGCCATGAGTTCTTATATAAAAAGAGTTTTATACAATAAACAAGATCAACTAGAATCACTAAAAAAGATGTTTATATCTCACTCATTTGAATCTAAAATATCTATAAATGAAAAAGAAGTCGAACTGCTTAGTAAAAGATATGAACAACTTTTTTTAAGTATACTTCAAAATAGTGATAAGAAGATAGAAAACTATAAAAATGACTTTGATTTTATGATGAAAAAACTCTTACATGTAAAAGAGAGTTCTTTAAGTTCATTGAAAAGTACATATGATGTGAACGACCCTAAAAAAGGTTTAAAAGAGAGTTTTGCACAAATCGTAGTAGATGGAAAAAGAAGCTCTTTGAAATCTTTACATGTAGATGATGTTTTTGAACTCCAAAGTGAAAAAGAAGTAATAACTGCTAAAGTGATTGATACAAATCAAGGTAAACAAATCTAAATCATACTAATATTGTCTGAATTAAAAACAACAGGAGAACATTAGGTTGAAAAATAAATAAATTTTTTTTAACTATTAAATAAAAGTTTTATATTATAAAGAGTATACTGTCAAAAGTAAAATATATTTTACATAATTAAATAAAGGTTTAGTTTTGATACTTGATACTACAATGATAAGCAAAATGAGGATTCTCTGTGTTGAGGATGAGCCTCAAGCACTAGCACAACTTGAACTTTCATTGGATAGCTTTTGTAAAGAACTTTATTGCGCAAAAGATGGAATTGAAGCACTTGATATTTTAAAAGAGCACCAAATAGATGTCGTTATCACAGATTTAAATATGCCTCATCTTGATGGACTTGGACTTTTAGAGATTGTAAGAAGAAAGTATAAAAAAACGACAGTAATTATAGTTACAGCACATTCAGAGAGTAGTTATCTACTTAAAGCAATTGAATTAAAAGCAGATGGTTATATACTAAAACCGTTAAACCTTCAAGAACTTTTTTCAATAATAATCAAAAATGCAAACACAACTTACTTTAAAAGTGAATTAGATAGTAAAAATACACTTCTAAAAGTATTAAGAACCATTGGTGGAAAAAGAGTTCAAATTATTGAACATATTTTTAATAACATAGATGAAGACAACCATTTTATTGGTACTTATGATGATATAACTACACAACTAAATGCGAGTAAACCAACTGTGGTAAATACTTTTAAAGTACTTATGGAAGATGGCATACTAGCACGTGTTAAAAATGGACAGTATAAATTAACTCAAGACCTTATCTAAGATAACTACTAAAGTTAAATATTGGCATTGAAGCAGTTGTTTTTAACTCTTTTAAAAAAGTATCAAGCTCACTAGGTTTTTGCCAGATAGGAAACTCTACTCCACTAAGTTTTTCTAACTCTTTTTGGGCGCTATACAAAGAGCCAACTTCATCAATAAGACCCTGTTTTTTTGCTTTTTGGGCTATAAATACTTTTGCATTTGCAAACTCTTTGGCGTCTTTTATCTTAAGATTTCTTGCTTTTGCAACATCTGTTGTAAAAAGCTCATAAGCATCTCCTATCAACTCTTCAAGTGCATTTTTCTCTTTTTTGTTCCACTCTCTTGTAAAAGTTCCCATTTGCTTATACTCACCAGCACTTATAACCTGCTCACTAATACCAAGTTTATCAGCAAGTGGTTTTATGTTTGGTGCTTGAAATAAAACACCGATAGAGCCTATAAAAGCTCCTGGATTAGCTATAATCTTATTTGTCCAAATCGAAGCGTAGTAACTTCCGCTAGTCATACTTCCAGCCGCATAAGCAATAACTGGTTTTAGTGCGTTTAGTCTTTTAATCGCCATACTAAGCTCGATAGATGGAGCAAGTGCGCCACCTGGAGAGTCTACTTGAAGTAAAACACCTTTTATGTTGTTGTTGATAGTAGCTTTTTCAATATTAGTTAGTATTTTATCGATATTTGTAATTTCACCTTCTAGTCTTATAGTTGCAAGATTGGGTTGTTGTAAACCTTCTTTACCAAATGGATTAAAGATGAAAAATAGAAGAAGTAAAAATAACATAGCTTTGAAATGGTTGTTTATGTAACTTATGATTTTTCCTATCCCGCGAAAAATGAACATTATAGTTTCTCCCCTGCAACATAAGTTGCTTTTGTGAATTTTGTATTTAAGATTAATTCTAACACAATATCATCAACCTTTTCTAAATCACTAGTTAATTCGCATACGATAAAATCTGCAAATTTATCTTTTGTGATTTCTCCACAATTTAGATTTAATGCCTTTGCCCCGTTTGAAGTTACAGCTTGAATAACTTTTGTAGCAAGAGAACTTAATTCTTCTTTTTCATGTGCAAACAGAGTTGTTCTCATCTCATCCCAAAGATTTAATGAGATGTTTGAGCTTAGACCATCAGTTCCAAGTGTAAAGTTTTCTAAATTTGAAATATCAAGTTTTCCAACCCCCAAGAGTCTGTTTGAAACAGGACAATGAGTTACACTTCCCCCTATGTTTTTTATCTCTTCAAGCTCTTTTGAAGTTGCTTGAACGCAGTGAGTAAAGAGTGTTTTTATACCATAAAATAGATCTATGTACTCACTTGCACTACTCATTGGGCGTGCATTTGGGGCAAAGTTGTTAAAGAAGTCGTTAAACTCTCCTTTACCACCATCAAGCCAATCCCTCTCTGCTTTTGATTCCATAAAGTGAGTAGAAACAACGTATTTGTTTTTTCGGGCAATATCGAGTGCATTTCGCGCTAAAATAGGGTGAGTAGAGTAAGCAGAGTGAATCGAAATAGCTGGAATAAATCTCTCATTTTCATTTTTCTCTACTGTTCTTAGTCTTGATTTGAAATCTTCAAAAAGAATATCAACACTGTTTGCTTGGCTTCCTAAAATCTCTGTAAAAAAGACAACTCTTTGGGGAGTTTTCACACAAGCTTCAAAGTCATTACCAAAACTGCTAATAGCACCAAAAGTTGTAGTTCCACTTTTTTGCATGATTTTTAACTGTTTTTCTATAACTTCGTCAGTACATTGGGCTAGTAGGTCATCACGTTTTTGTATAACTGAGTTTAACCAAGTTATAAAACTTCCATATCTTAGTGAACTTTTGTTAGCACTGAACTCTAAATGAACATGAGGGTTTATTAGTCCTGGCATAATCAGAGAGTTTTTAGGAAGTTCTATGACTTCAGCTTGAGGGTACTTTTCACTCAAAATTTCCAATTTATCTATATCTAAGATATTTTTTTCAAAACAGATTGCAGTATCACGCAGTAGCTCAAATCTATCGTTACATGTAAGGATGTAATCAGCATTTATTATCTTCAAGTTTTTTCCTGATTTTTGTTCCATTATACTAAAAAAGATATAAAATAAAGTTCACTAGGGTATAATAAAACAATTCTATTTAGTTTAATATATGAGTAATAAGGATTGGTAATGAATGAAAATAGTAAAGTTGCTTTGTTTATAGATTGTGAAAATATAAGTCATAATCACATCGAAGTAATTATAGAAGAGTTAGCTACTTTTGGTGAAGTTAATATTCGTAAAGCTTATGGAGATTGGAAAAATCAAACTTTAAATAGTTGGAATAAAAAGTTATTTGATTATTCTTTAGAGCCAATTCATCAACCTCCATATACGACAACTAAAAATGCTACTGATATTAAAATGACTGTTGATATAATGAAAACATTATGTTTAAATAAGAATATTGATTATATAGCATTAGCAACTAGCGATAGTGATTTTACTCCACTTGTTACTGAAATAAAGTCACAAGGTATTCAAGTCCTTGGTTTTGGAGAAGCAAAAACAAGTAATGTTTTACAAAAAGCTTGTAGTGAATTTATAGAAGTAGGTGAAAAAGTAAAGGATGATAATCTTGAAAAAAATGAAAAGCTCATTAACATACTTAAAAATGCCATTCGTCATAAAAAAGGAGATGATGATTTTGCCTATGTCTCCGAAGTTGGTTCTTATTTAAAAAATCAAAATTCTATAAATGCAAAAAAATTTGGTAATTTTAAAACTTGGGGTGAAATTTTTAAACAACTACATAATATTTTTGAAATAAAAATGTTAGAAAAAAATGGAAAAAGAAGTATTATGGTTATAAAAATAAAACCATAATATTTGCAATCTTGTAAAAGTTAAATAACTAATCAAACAGTGAATTCACTTTTGTTATAAAATCCAAAGGGTCTATTCTTTTAGAGTCTATTATGATAGAGAAGTGTAGGTGAGGACCTGTTACTCTTCCTGTGGCTCCACTAAGTCCTAGGATTTCATCTTGTTTTATTTTTTGCCCTTTTTTTACAAGCAGTTTGCTAAGATGAGAGTATGAGCTGTATATGCCTTCTCCATGGTCTAGTATGACTGCATTTCCTGAGTAGTATCTATCACTTGCTACTACAACTACTCCAGCGTTACTTGCTTTGATTTTTGTACCTGTTGGTGCTCTAAAATCTGTTCCGGAGTGAAAGCTTTTTAGTGAACCATTGTATATTCTTGCATTGCCATAGTCACTTGTGATTTTTGAGCCAAGTGGCATTAAAAAAGGTTTATCCCAATATCTTTTTTTTGTAATTGTTGCATAGATTTTTTTGGATTCTAGGTACTCTTTATAGATTCTATTCTCTTCACTTTTAGGAGGTTTTACTTTTTTTGGATTTACTGTTAGGGTCTCTTTTTTATAATCTCCTTTGTTTACATGTAAGAGTATTTTCTCTTTTTTATTTTGATTTACATGTAGAAGTTTTATCTCTTTGTCTTTTGTTTTATAACTAACTGGCAGTAGTACAAAATAACTATCTTTTTTAGTTGGATGTCTTAGCAAATTTAACTCTGTTTTGCCTTTTAAAACTTGGCTGTTTTTTTCTACTTCTAAAAGAAAGGTTCTCCCGTTGGTAACCTCATAGGCAAAGATATTGGTTAAAAACAAAAAAATTATAAATACTCTATTCATAATCATCCTTTTACTATTTTTTATGTATAATATCCAAAATTTACATAAAGGCAATTAATGAAAGTAGTAGTAATCCAAGGACCAAACTTAAATCTTCTAGGACATCGTGAGCAAAACATCTATGGACCGATGAAACTTGAAGAGATTCATACACAAATGGAAAACATAGCTAAACAAAACAATATGGAAATAGAATTTTTTCAATCAAACTTAGAAGGTGAGATAGTTGACCGTATTCAAGAGTGTATTGGTGATGCAGATGGTATCATCATAAACCCAGCAGCATACACTCACACTTCAATAGCTATCCGTGATGCAATCGCAGCAGCAGCTATGCCAGCAGTAGAAGTTCATATCAGTAACATCCATAGACGTGAAGAGTTTAGACAAAAATCTTTAACAGCTCCAGTTTGTACAGGACAGGTTAGTGGATTTGGACCGTTTGGTTACCATCTTGCAATGATCTCTATGACTCAAATCTTAGGTGAAATGGAAGCACAAAAACAAGCTCAAGCAGCAGCACAAGCTCAAGCGCAGGCATAAGATGAACTATATCCTAAGAGATGAAAATGCCGTATTCCATGAGTGCGGTTTCTCTTGTGATAATGTTGTTTTTTTAAAGTTTGGAAGCGAAGCTTTTTTTGTAACAGATTCAAGATATGATACCGAAGCAAATGAGTTTATCAAAAATGCAGAGGTTATAATAACTGAACGACGTGACATGTACCCTAAAGTACGTGAACTTATATCATATGCAAGAATCAAAGAGCTTATTTTTAATCCAAGTGAGTGGAGTCTTCATGATTATGAAGAGTTTACACAAGGAATTGATGGAGTAGAGTTTAAAAGAGTTTCTAATTTTTCTCAACAAAAACGTATCATAAAGAGTGCGGATGAGTTAGATATTTTAAGAACTGCTTCACAGATTGGTGCATCTGCATTTGATAGTTTTGCAAAGTTTCTTAATGAATCAGGTTTACATGTAAGTGAACAAAGACTTCATTTTGAAGCAGAGAATTTACTCAAAAACTATGGTGAATATGGTCTTAGTTTTTCTCCAATACTTGGGGTAAATAAAAATGCAGCCAAGTGTCATGCTCTTCCTCTTTTAGATACTCTTGAAAAAGGAGATTTGATTCTTTTTGATGCGGGTGTTACATACAAGAGATACTGCAGTGACAGAACAAGAACAGCTGAGTTTGACCAAAATCTAAACTTTAGTAAAAATCAAAAGTTTAGTGATGCAAAACGTCAAAAGATTTATGACATAGTTTTAGCTTCACAAGAAGCAGGTATAAAAAAAGCAAGAGCAGGTGTGAAAGCTTGTGAAGTTGACAAGGCGTGTAGAGACGTAATAGATGCTTCAGGATATGGTAAGTACTTTATACACTCAACAGGACATGGAGTGGGGCTTGACATTCATGAGCTTCCAGTGATATCAAATAAGAGTGAAACAGTTCTTGAAGAGGGTATGGTTTTTACGGTAGAACCTGGAATTTATTTGCCAGAAGAGTTTGGAGTTCGTATAGAAGATACTCTAATCATAACTGATGCCCAAGCTGAGATTATAGGTAAATAGAAGTGTTTTTTTATGATAGGTTTTTTCCCATCATAAATAAAGATAACACAAAGTACAAATACAAAACTGTAGTAGGTATAGGTGGAAATGAAGGAGATGTAAGAAAGAGATTTAGAAATCTTTACATTTACCTAAAAAGAAGTTCTCTTGTTAGTATAAGTGAAACATCTCCAATTTTGAGAAACCCACCTTTTGGTTATTTAGACCAAGATGATTTTTATAATGCAGTTATGGTTATAAGGACATCTTTGTCTCCAAAGGCGTTTTTAAAATTTCTTTTACATGTAGAGAAAATATTTGGAAGAAAAAGAAGTTTTAAAAATGCCCCAAGAACGCTTGACTTGGATATAATATTTTTTGAAGATATCAAAATAAATGATAAAACTTTAAATATACCACATTCTAGTTGGAGCAAAAGAGAGTCGGTAGTATTGCCACTTTTAAACTTGAAAAGGAAGATATAGGTGAAATTTCTTACATTTAGTGCTGAGACACCAGCCGCCGCTTTGAAACAGGCTCAAATGGAGTGTGGAGAAGATGCCTTGGTTGTCAATACAAAGCAGGTTAAAAAAAAGACAGTAAATACTCCTGCTATTTATGAAGTGGTTGTTGCAGTAGAAGACGCAAAAGCCAAGCCTCCTGCACCTCCTAAAAAAGACACATATCAAAGTAGTGAAGATGTCCTTATAAACATTTCAGAAGCAGCAAAACAGATATCTCAGATTGCAAAAGTGACTGATGAGAGTCTGCCAACAAAGAGTGCTACGAAAATATCAGTTGAAGAGAAAACAAAAAGACAATCTAGTGAAGATGTAGGAGATATAAAACAAGAGATAACAAAACTAGCAGATAAGATAAAGCTTATTCAAGAGATGTTTTGGGAAGAGAAAGCTCCTGCAAGAAACAACCTAGCAATTCCACCAGAATTTTCGCAGATATATAAACTAGCAAAAACAAGTGGTATGGGAAGTGACCATCTAGACAATATAATGAAACTCACGTTAGAGCATATGCCTGCAAAGATGAGGCACTCTAGCGAATCTGTAAAGCGTTATTTTCAAGTACTTTTACGAAAAATGGTTCCGGTTCGTCATGAGAGAGAAGTTCCTAAAGGAGCAAAAAAACTTATCATGTTTGTTGGACCAACAGGAGTTGGAAAAACTACAACCATAGCTAAATTAGCCGCTCGTTTTTCATATATAAAAGAAAAAAGAGACAAGGTTGGGATTATCACACTTGATACATATAGAATTGGTGCAGTAGAACAACTTTTTCAATATGCAAAAATGATGAAACTTCCTATAGAAGATGTTGTAGATCCAAGTGACTTTAATAATGCTCTTCGTTCTCTTTCTCATTGTAATGTTATTTTGATTGATACTGTGGGAAGTTCGCAGTATGATAAAGACAAACTAGCAAAACTCAATCAGTTTATTAAAAATAGTGAGTATGAGATAGACGTAAACTTAGTACTTTCTGCGGGAAGCAAACTTGAAGATCTTAAAGACATATATCAAAATTTTTCATTTTTAAATATAGACACATTGGTTTTTACAAAGTTTGACGAGACTAAAGCTTTTGGAACAGTTTTTTCTTTGATACATGATATAGACAGACCTGTTAGTTATTTTTCAGTAGGACAAGAAGTACCAGATGACATAGTAGTAGCAAATAGTGACTTTTTAGTAGAGTGTATGTTAGATGGTTTTAAAAGGAAGCAAGATGCAAACACAAGCAAATAAATTAAAAGAACTTGTAAAAGACGGGGCTGCATCTACAAAAAAAGTAAAAAGAACAAAATATATAGCAATAACAAGTGGAAAAGGCGGTGTTGGAAAGAGTACATTAAGTGCAAATCTAGCAAACCTTTTGGCAAAAAATGGTTATAAAGTAGGGCTTTTTGATGCTGATATTGGTTTAGCAAATCTAGATGTAATTCTTAATGTTCGCATTGATAAAAACATATTACATGTGTTAAAAGGCGAAGCTAGTTTAGCAGATATAATTGTTCCTGTGAAGAAAAATCTTATTTTGATTCCAGGAGAGAGTGGAGACGAAATACTAAAATACAATGATCAATTTTTGTATGAAAGATTCTTTGATGAGACTCAAATACTAGATGATTTAGACTTTATGATAATAGACACCGGAGCAGGTATAGGTGGACATATTCAGCTGTTTTTAGAAGCTAGTGATGAGGTTGTAGTTGTTACAGTGCCAGATCCTGCAGCCATTACAGATGCCTATGCGACTATAAAAGTAACTAGTAAAGTTAAACCTATGATACACTTAGTATTGAATATGACAAAAAGTACAAAAGAAGCAGAACTGATTTATGAAAAGATAAGTAAAGTTGCTATTGCAAATATAGATGGCTTAAATTTGAATCTACTAGGACGTTTACCTGAAGATAAGATAATAGCAAAAAGTATAAAACAAAGAACTCTTTTTAGTGACGATGCTCCAAATGGAGTTGCTTCGCATGAGCTCAAAAGAATAGTCAATAATCTTGTTTACAGATTGGAACGTAAAGTGCTTAAAGATGAAGAAGATAGAGGTTTTGGTAACTTTTTAAAGAGTCTTATAGATAAGTTTTAAAGGATTTATTGGTGGTTAGTCCAAATAATTTTATATATTTTTTTACTGTATGTGGTTTTTTTATTGGTTTGATATTTACTATTATAAATTTTAATGCACCTGAAGATATCCTATTGTACACAGCAGAAATAACGTTGTTTTTTTATCTTTTTATACATGTAGCAATAATGAATTTTGTTGATATAAAACGTTTTGGAATAAGTCTTTTTAATAAAAAAGAGTATGAAGAGATAAGCGAATATTTTATTACAGAATTAGATAGCAGAGAAAAAAGAATGGACTCTTTATTACTTGAAGTAGAGAAAATGAATATTAGGTATGAAAAAGAGTCTAAAAACGCAAAAGAGTTAAAATTAGATGCAGATAAAAAAGCAGCCTAATCCTTATAGTGATCATATAAAAAAAGATCAAGATGCTTTAGTTTTACAGTATTTACCAGCTGTTCGTGCTTTGGCATACAGACTTAGAGAAAGGCTGCCAACATCAATAGATGTAAATGACTTGATTTCAATTGGTACAGAAGAGATGATAAAGCTGTCTCGTAGATATGATAAAGAACAAAATGACTCTTTTTGGGGTTATGGACGTCAACGGGTTCATGGTTCAATGCTTGATTATCTAAGAAGCCTTGATGTTATGAGTAGATCAAATAGAAGACTCATAAAAGCAGTAGATAAAGAGATAGAAAAATATCTATCAACTTATGAAGAAGAGCCTACTAGTGAGTATCTCTCAGAGATTTTAGAAGAGAGTATTGAAAAGATAGATGAAGCAAGAAGTGGTGCAAAAGTTATCGCTTTGATGCCAATAAATGAACAAATAACAGTATTAAGTGATGAAGATACATCAGAGATAGTAGAAAAAGATGAACTCATAGAAATGATTAAAACAATTTTAGATAAATTTAAAGAGAGAGAACAACTTATAATTCAGCTCTATTACTTTGAAGAACTTAATCTTAAAGAGATTAGTGGTATACTAGAGATTAGTGAATCTAGAATTTCTCAGATTCATAAAAAGTTGTTGAAACAGATACGAGAGGAACTAGGACTAAACGATGGCTGACATACTAAGTCAAGAAGAAATTGACGCCCTTTTAGAAGTTGTTGAAGAAGATGGAGATACGGAATCTGTCGAAGGTGGTGAAGAAGGTGATGAGAGACAGATAATCCTCTATGACTTTAAGCGACCAAACAGAGTATCAAAAGAACAACTTCGTGCAGTAAAAGGTATACATGATAAGATGGCAAGAAATCTTGCTGCACAGATTTCATCTATCATGAGAAGTATCGTTGAGATTCAACTTCACTCTGTTGATCAGATGACTTATGGTGAGTTTTTAATGTCTCTTCCAAGCCCAACTAGTTTTAATGTTTTTTCTGTAAAACCGCTAGATGGTAGTTGTGTAATAGAGATAAATCCATCTATTGCTTTTCCTATGATAGACAGACTTCTTGGTGGTTTAGGGGAGTCTTTTGAGTCAACTAGAGAGCTTACAGATATAGAGTTAAACCTTCTTGATGCAATTCTAAGAGTCATAATGCAACGTCTCAAAGAAGCATGGGCACCTATTACTGATATGTATCCTGTTGTTGAGACAAAAGAATCAAGTCCAAATGTTGTTCAAGTAGTAAGTCAAAATGAGATTGTTATTATGGTTGTTATGGAGATTATTATAGGAAATTCAAGCGGTATGATAAATCTTTGTTATCCTGTAATATATCTTGAGCCTATTCTTTCACGTTTAGCTAATAGAGATATTATGCTAGGTGACACTAGTGCAAAAAAGAGTAGAAATAAAGAGCTAAATGCACTAGTAGGACGTGCTGAAGTCTTTAATGAGGCTATTATTGGAGAAGCTAATTTAAGCGTTGGAGAACTACTTGATCTTGAAGATGGAGATATAATCAGATTAAATCGTCCAGCAGATGACCATGCAGTAATTTCAATAGATAAAAAAGCTCTATTTTTAGCGGAAATAGGACTACATAGATTTAGAAAATCTATTAAATTAAAAGAGTTGATAAAAACAGATAAAGATGAAGTTAAATCTGCATTAGAACAATTAGAAATGAAAAGAATGGAGAAAATCTATTCATCTTCACAAGATGATGAAGATATGGGAGAAAGAGTAGTATGAAAAAACTAAATTTTTTCTCTTTTGAAGGAGAAAATTAAATGGTAAGTGAATTTATTAAGATATTAGAAGGTGAAATTGTTTCAACTATAGAAGGCTTAACAGGTATTGCCCCTTCAGTTGAACTTTATAGTGATTCAGCACCAGATAGTAAAACAATTCTGTCTCCACCGCTAGCAGTTCTTGATATTAGTATCAGTGGTGATGTTGATTCAAGAATGAAAGTTACTATTTCTGCTATATTAGCTACAGCATTGGGTGATATGATGCTTGGAGGCGAGGGCATTGAAAAAGAAGAGATGGATGATGATGATCTAGATGCAACAAAAGAGATCTTATCAAATATTTTAGGATCACTCTCAACTGCATTAAGTGGTCAAAAATCTATGCCAAATCTAAGTTTTAATGTAAATGATATAAGATATATAGAAGCTACAGGTGATATAGATTTTGACGGATTTTCAAGATTATTTGTATATAAAATGGGTATACAAAGTATCACTGATAATATTGCTTTTGGAATTGACTATGCATTAGAATCTTCATTAAGTGGAGAAGCGATAGAAGAAAAAATAGAAAAAGATATACCTCAAAGTGCTCCTTCAGTTGCTATAGAGACTAGTTTAACAAACGATGAGATAAAAAATATAGAACTTATAAAAGATGTAAAATTACCTATAAGAGTAAGAATAGGATCTAAAAGAATGCTTTTAAAAGATGTTCTTAGTATGGATATAGGTTCAGTAATAGAGCTCGACCAATTAGCAAATGATCCTTTAGAGATTCTTGTTGGTGATAAAGTTATAGCTCAAGGTGAAGTTGTCATTATAGATGGTAACTTTGGTGTTCAAATAAGTGAAATAGGTTCAAGAAGAGAACGTTTAGAAAAATTAAGATGACATCAGGTAGCAAACATATAAAAGATACTGAACACTCAAATGTATGGAGTGTTCTTAGAATTATGAGTGACTTTGTAAAAGGTTTTGATGAGCTTAAAGATATAGGTCCATCAGTAACTTTTTTTGGTAGTGCTAGATTTGATGAAACTAATAAATACTACAAACAAGCAGAAAAATTATCAAATATGCTAGCAGATAAAGGTTATAACATTATCTCTGGAGGTTCTAGTGGTATTATGGAAGCAGCCAATAAAGGAGCATATAAGAGCGGCAATGCTGAATCTGTTGGATTAAATATAGAATTAGAACATGAACAAGGTGGAAATGGTTATACTACAAAAGACTTGAGTTTTGATTACTTTTTTGCAAGAAAAGTAATGCTTGTAAAGTACTCATTGGCTTATGTAATATTTCCAGGAGGCTTTGGAACTTTAGATGAGCTGTTTGAATCTCTGACATTAACTCAAACAAAAAAGATTACAAAAATAAGTATATTTTTGGTTGGCACAGAATATTGGGAGCCAATCTACAACTTCATCAAGACTACAATGGTAGAAAATGGTACAATAGATGCAAAAGATATTGAACTTATAACCTTTACAGATAATCTTGATAAAATCGCTCAGGATATAGATGAAAGATTAATTTTACACATTAATGATTTAAAAAATTCTGGTTTAAGCGATTCTGAGTATTATAGGAAAGCAATAGATTTTTTGCAAAAATAATTTAAAGAAGTAGTAATGAAAATATTAGTAGCAATGAGCGGTGGAGTTGACTCTACTGTAACAGCATACAAATTAAAAGAAGCTGGTCATGAGATAGAAGGTGTGTATATGAAATTACACAATAATACTCTTGCTCATGAAGAAAATATAAGAAAAGTTAAAAAAGTATCAAATTTTTTAGGAATCAAGTACCATGTACTTGATTTACAAGAGAAGTTTAATGACTTTGTATATAATCCTTTTGTTAACACATATAAAGATGGTTTAACGCCAAATCCTTGTGTACTTTGTAATAGAAATATAAAGCTTGGAGCATTGTTAGACTTTGCAAAAGAGCTTGGTATGGATAAACTGGCAACAGGTCACTACATCCAAATAAAAGATGGACTTTTAACAGAAGCAGTAGATGATAGTAAAGATCAGAGCTATTTTTTAGCAAATGTTAAAAAAGAGAGTTTATCTTCAGTTTTATTTCCACTTGGAGCTATGTTAAAAGAAGATGTGAAAAAATTTGCTTCAACAATAGAAGTTTTACAAGAGTTTTCTACTCAAAAAGAGAGTAGTGAAATTTGTTTTGTTCCTGATACTTATACTGAAATATTGAAACAACATATGGATATAGATAAACCTGGAAATGTGTTAAACACACAAGGTGAAGTAGTAGGTGAACATAAAGGCTATATGCATTATACCATAGGTAAAAGAAGAGGCTTTACAGTAAGAGGGGCACATGATGCTCACTACGTAACTGCAATAAATCCAAAAACCAATGAAATAACCGTGGGATTAAAAGAAGACTTAAACATTAATGAGTTTGAAATAAAAGATATTAATATGTTTGTTGATGATAAAGATTTTGAGTGTTCTGTAAAAATAAGATACAGAAGTCCAAAGAGTGAATGTAGTGTACACGTAGATGGTAATAAGGCTAGTGTAAAACTTTATGAAAACGTTCAAGGACTTGCAGCCGGACAAATGGCAGTTTTTTATAGAGATGACCAAGTTATAGGTGGTGGTTGGATAGAGTAGAGGGACTTCCCTCTACTAATTAGTTGAAATTTTTAGAATTTTTACCTTGTCCTTTTTTAAATTTCATTTGATTTTTATTACGATTTTTCATTTGATTTTGTCTTTTCATTTTTTGACCGTAAGAGAGTTCTTGTTCGGTAACTTTACCATCTTTGTTTGAATCGATGTCAGAAAATTGCAAAGAGTTACCTACATTTTTCATTTGTCTACCTTCTTTTGCTCTTTCAGTCATCCGTGCGGTTTTTGCAGTATCGAATTCAGACTTAGAAATAATACCGTTTTTATCTGCGTCATAATCACTAAAAGGAATTGGACTCATTCCCTTTGCAACGCCGAATGAACTAAGCACTATAACACTAAAAAGTGCGATAAATTTTTTTGAAACTTTCATTACATCTCCTTATTAAATAGATAATAAAATTATATAATATTTGTGTTAACCAAGTTTTAATAGAAATTTACTATACTTAGGTATTTAAAAAAAAGAGATTTAGATGAAACAAGAGATAAAACGAATCCCTTTTGGGCAAATAAATACTGACAAAAGCAATGCTGTATTTTTAGCGATATATGTAAAAGATATAGCACCTTGGAAGTATTTTAAAGATGATATAAAACATACTAGATGTCCGGCTGTCATTATGATAGATAGATGGGATGGGCGTATGGGATTTCCTGGTGGAGGTATGAAAAAAGGTGAGACACTTCTTGAAGCTCTTAAACGTGAAATTTATGAAGAGATAGGTGTTAGAGTAAGAAAAGACAAAGTTCATCCTATTGCTTCTCATGAGTGGAAAATTTGTACACACTTTTATGGGTTAGAAGTAAATGAGTTGGAGTTTTTACATATTTATTATCACATACTTAATAATTTTTCCAGATCTATTTTACTTCATGCATATGAAGAAGGAGATGAATCACGCTTTATGAGTGAAACAACTGGTATCAAAATAGTTCCGATTATAGAACATGCCGGAAAAGGAATCAATAAGTTTTTAGATAATGCTTTTGCAGGTGCAACTAAACAGGACTTGAGAATCTTTTTAGAGGAGACTTTAAAATACAAACTTTAAATGATAATCAAACTCATAACAATAATCTTGTTTTAAGTTTTTATTGATTATAATTCTCAAAATTAAAAGGAAAGATTATGGTAAAAAAAGGTTTTTTATTTGCTTTAGCATTGGTAAGTATGTTAAATGCAAGCTCAGAGGTAAATGTTTATTCACACAGACATTATGATGCAGATAAGCAATTGTTCAAAATGTTTGAAGAGCAAACTGGCGTTAAAGTAAAAGTAGTAAAAGCAAAAGCAAATGAGTTAATGAAAAGATTAGAAAAAGAAGGAGTTAATTCTCCAGCTGATCTGTTCATAACTGCTGATGTTGGAAGATTATATCTTGCTCAACAAAAAGGACTTTTACAAAGTGTTAATTCAAAATATCTAAACGAAACAATTCCTGCAAATCTAAAAGATAAAGACAATAACTGGTTTGCATTAACTAAAAGAGCTAGAGTTATAGTTTATAATAAAGATAAAGTAAAACCGAGTGAGTTATCTACTTATGAGGATTTAACTACTGCTAAATGGAATAAGAGAGTTTTAATAAGAAAGTCTTCAAATATATATAACCAATCACTTTTAGCTGCAATGATAGCTTCCGAGGGTCAAGAAAAAGCAAAAACATGGGCAAAAGATATGGTGAATAATATGGCAAGAACTCCAGCTGGAAGTGATAGAGATCAGATGAAAGCTGTTGTTGCAGGTATTGGTGATGTTGCAGTCGTTAATACTTATTATGTTGGAAAACTTTTAAACTCTAAAAAGAAAAATGAAGTTATGGTTGGCGAAAAAATGGGAGTATTTTTTCCAAATCAAGGAGCTGGTGAGAGAGGAACACATATAAATATTTCAGGAATTGCTTTAACAAAAAGTAGTAAAAATACAGATAATGCTATAAAACTTATGGAGTTTTTATCTGCTCCTAAAGCTCAAAGTATTTTTGCAGAAGCTAATTATGAGTATCCGGTAAATCCAAATGTAGAACCTTCAAAACTTTTACAATCTTGGGGAACATTTAAAGAAGATACAACACCACTTTATAAGCTAGGTGTATACAATAGTGATGCAGTAAAGACTTTTAATGAAGTTAACTGGAAGTAATTTTCCATGGTTAAGTATGACTACAGGAATAACTCTTGTAGTCATACTACCAATACTTCTTATAGTAGTATACGCTCTTGGTGCAGACAGTGAAGTTTTAGAACATCTAAAAGAAACAGTACTTTTAGACTATGTTAAAAATACTGCATTTTTACTTCTTAGTGTATCAATTTTATCTTTGATATTTGGGGTTGGTTCTGCTTTTATTGTTACATTTTATGACTTTAAATTTCACAATATATATGCCATAGGGTTGATTTTACCCTTTGCAATTCCATCTTATATTTTAGGATTCATTTATTCCGATGTATTTGGCTACTTTAGTTACTTTCATATTTTTTTAATGGACTTAGGAATAAATAGCTATTTTGATGTACTGAATTTTAACACAGTAAGTATAGTTCTAGCTCTAGCTCTTTATCCATATATCTATCTTATCGTAAGAGCATCTTTTTTAAAAAATGCAAATACACTTTTAAATCCTGCTTTAACATTGGGAATGTCAAGAACAAAGGCACTTATAAAAGTAGTATTACCATTAAGTCGTGTTGCAATTGCAGGTGGACTTACATTAGTTTTGATGGAGACTATTAGTGAATATGGAGTTGTTAGTTATTATGGAGTTAACACTCTTAGTACAGCTATATTTAGTAGCTGGTTCGGTATGAATGATTCAGGAAGTGCCGCTTATATATCTTCTATTGCAATGGTATTTATATTGGTTATTCTAATAGTTGAAAAATTTTCACAAGGAAAGGCTAAGTTCTCTTTAGAATCTTCTTCTGCTCCTCTAAAGAAAATAAAATTAAAAGGTATAAAGCTTATTGGTGCATATACTTTTTTAAGTATACCTCTATTTTTTGGTTTCATTTTACCTATAGTTTGGATTATTGTTTATACCTTTGAGTATGCAAAGGATAGCTTTGATATAGAGTTTTTTAGTGTAATAATCAATTCTTTTTTAGCTTCTTCTTTTGCTTCTTTTGCAATAATTGCAATATCAATCATTTTAGCTTATACCTATAGAATAATTCCTAATTTTTACACAAAATATATAACAAAATTTGCGACACTTGGGTATAGTATGCCTGGAGCTGTGATTGCCATAGGAATCATTATACTTTTCGGTGATTTTGATAATTACTTAATTAACACCTTTGAGCTTGAAGGCCTGCTTTTAAGTGGAACTTTGTTTGCATTGGTTTTTGGTTACATTGTAAGATTTTTAGCAGTAGGACTAAATTCTATAATAGCTTCTTTTGAAAAAGTTGGTATTAATATCAACAAAGCTTCAAGAAACTTAGGAAAAACCCCTCTAAAAACTCTTTTTCATATAGAACTTCCTATACTGAAAAATTCTATTTTAGTTGCATATTTGTTAGTATTTATTGATACTATAAAAGAGTTACCACTCACTTTGATATTAAGACCATTTGATTATGAAACACTAGCAACAAAAACATATGAATTAGCAATTAATGAGATGGTACAAGAATCAGCAGTATATGCATTATGCATTATATGTATTTGTTTGATTCCAATTATATTTAGCTTAAAGGCATACAAATGATACTTAGCATAAAAAATATTTCAAAAAGTTTTGGCAATACTAAGGTACTAAATAATATTAATATAGATTTAGAAGAGGGAGAGATACTCACTATACTTGGAGCAAGTGGAAGTGGAAAAAGTACTATTTTAAATTTAATAACTGGTTTTGAAGAAGTTGATAATGGTTCAATTGAGATTTATGAAAAAATAGTGAGCTCAAAATCTGTATTTGTAGAACCTCATAAACGTAATGTTGGTTTTGTTTTTCAAAACTATGCACTTTTCCCTCATCTTAATGTTTTTAAAAATATTTCATTTGGAATATCAGATAAAGATATAAACAGACAAACTATGAGAGTAGAAAAAATGGTTAAACTTACGGGTCTTGAAGGTCTGGAAAAAAGATATCCACACGAACTCTCAGGAGGACAACAACAACGTGTTGCACTTGCAAGAACACTTGCAACTGAGCCCAAACTGATACTTTTTGATGAAGCTTTCTCAAACGTTGATGCTGTATTAAAATCAAAAATAGAAAAAGAGTTAGTAGGTATCATTAAAGATAGTGGAGTAAGTGCAGTCTTTGTAACACATGATAGTAAAGAAGCACTTAGTATAAGTGATAAGATAGCATATTTGGAAAATGGAAACATTATTCAACTCTCAACACCAACTGAAATATATAATGCTCCCTCATCTCCATCAGTAGGAGCTTTTTTTGGTAAGGCTAACTTTATCAAAAAAGATGGCAAACCTTATTTCGTTCGACCAGAAGAGTGCAGTATAAATGACAAATCTGGTGAAATTAAGGCAAGTATAGGAAGTGTGTCTTATCTAGGAGAGAGACAGGAGCTTGAAGTATTTTTTGATTATGAAGAAGAAGATTATAAATTTATTATTTATGTAGATAAAAATTATGATTTAACTGAAAAATCCTATATCAATTTTGATATTGATTGGAAAAAAGTGAGTCTTATGCAAGAAAAATGCCGACTTAGATAGAAATGATATAATACTTTTAAAAAGATAAAGGAAGCGTTTTGAAATGTAACGTAGGTGGAAGAGATAAGTTCAATAGAATAATAACAGGAACTGCTTTGATAGCTTATGCCTTTTATGATAATCAACCTATGGCATATGCAGGAATTCTTCCTTTAGTAACGGGTATAATAGGATTTTGCCCTTTATACCCGCTTTTTAAATATAGCTCAGTCAAATGAGTTCTATACAACCTTTTAAGTTGTTTTGATAAGTAGTTTTTAGATAATCATTTAAAAACTCTTCACCATGACATTTAGCACCATTTTTACAAATCTCAAAATAATCAGGATTTGGTAAGATTTCATTGCTTTGTTTATCTAACTTTCCTTTATAAACAATGCAATTTTTTAACGAAGAATTATCGCTATACAAAGTTACACTTTCATCACTAAGAGCTACCCTGTCATATCCTCTTTCTCGGTGGTCAAGATCTTTTATATACTCCTCATCTAAGTTCTTAATTACAAGAGCATTAAACCAAGCATTTTCATCAACTTCTATATTCATTACAGCTTTTTTATTGCCATCTACTTTTCTCCAAGATGGAAGCTGATTAAATACTCTTTTGAAGCCTTGAACTTTTACCAAATCTACCCTAGAAGGGTCAATATTTTGTTTTTTAAGCTCATCTACATGTAAAAGACTACCATATACTATTTGGTTATACATGTAAAGACCTCTATAAGTATTTTTCAAAAGAGAATGGTTTATTATACTCTTCCATACTCATGTCAGGATAAGGTACTTCTTCTCCATTCCAAGGTTTTTTAAGTATGTAATCATCACCATCATTAGCTTGTGCTACGTTATCTTGATGTAAAGGAATTTTCCCACCAGCAGTTGCTAGGTATCTTGGTATGGCATCACCTGCAATATTTCCGTACATACTCTCTACTAAATCACGACCAACTTTTATAGGAACTCTTAGATGTGCAAACTCAGGGTTTCTAAAACTACAGTTAAACAAATAATATGGTCTTATGTATGACTCTTGAAGAAGCTCACTTAGTTTCCACATTTTTGTTCTTGTGTCATTTATTCCTCTTAGAAGTACTGCTTGATTTAAAATAGCACTTGTTACACGGCTTAGTTTTTTAAATGCCTCATGAACTTCAGGTGTCATCTCTTGGACAGAGTTGATTTGTGTTACAAATCTAAGAGGTTTAATCGCATTACTTTTTTCACAAATCTCTAAAAACCTGTCATCAATTCTTTGTGGAGTCATGATAGGAGTTCTACTTCCAAGTCTTTTAATCTTTACATGTGGAATTTTGTCAAGTTCTTCTAAGAGGTACTCTAATCTTTTGTTTGAAAGTGCTAGTGCATCACCTCCTGTAATAAGAACATCTCTTACATTTTCATTGTTACGAATATAATCAAGAGCTTCTTCATAAGTATTTTTGCTACTTACCCAGTCTTTGTCACTAATGTGAGCGATTCTTAGACAGTGAGTACAAAACATTGCACACATGTTTGTAGCTTTTATAGTCAATACTCTTGGATAAAACTGATCTACAAGGCGAGCAGGAGAATGATCACTTGCTACAGGAGCAATTTCTTCTCCTATGTTATCTTTCATATCTCCTGTTGGAACACTTTGCAAAAGAATTGGGTCATTTACCTTGCCAGGTATAATAAGACTGGCATAATATGGAGAAATTCTCATTCTAAACACTTCTTTAACTCTATGAATATCTGCAATAAGCTTAGGAGGTAAATCTATAATCTCTGCAAGTTGTTCTGGTGAAGTAATAGCATGTTTAATTTGTCCTCCATATGTATCCCATACTTCGTCTGTTATACCAAGCTTTTTTTGTATTCTTTTTCTATTTTCTAAAATTTGATCTTGCAAATCAAATCCACTTGGTGCTTCTTTTTGATGATTTTGAAGATAATCTTGCACTCTTGCGTCAGCCTGGGCTACTATTGGGAGTGCAGAGTATACACGCCCTCCAACACTTACTCCATGTTCATCAGTATTTTTATGTTTAATTGCCATAAGATGAAGCTCATTTTTATCAATATCTATCTCTTGTGGATTTACACCATAACTCTCTTTGATACTTTTTAGTTTATCAAAAAGTTGAACTATTGGATTAGTTAGTTTGTTTGAAGTTTTACTTAGTTCCAACCACTCTTTGGCTTCATCAATCTCATTTTGAGGTACTTCTTTTTTTTCGTTTGAAGAAGCATAAAGAAGTTCAAAAAGTTTTATGTCAAACTTATCCATTTTACTTAAATCTACATTTCCTACATCACATTC
>CBDLTN010000004.1:0-50946 GCA_965306065.1 uncultured Sulfurospirillum sp.
CACCTGCACAATACATAGTAACTACACGACCATGGTATACAATGGCAATTAATAAGTCTCAAAGTGCTATATATGGACCAGAAACTTATAAAGGTAATGATGGAAATGATATAACATGGGTAGGTGTTATAAAAGCAATAAAAAAAGATGGACAACCTTTTGGTGTGCTTGCTAGTGAAATACACACAAACGAAGTTAATGAGTTACTAAAAGAGATAAAAATTCTTAAAACAGGTTATGTAACAATGGTTCATTTAAAAGAGGGAAAAATTTTAGTACATCCAAAGAAAGACAATAAGGGAAAAACATTAAATGAGTTAGGTTTAAGTAAACTATATGATTTAGTTAGTACTAATAAACGTGGAACTTTAAGTTTTGAGTATAAAGGAGAAAAAAAGCTAGCTATCTTTGAACAACTTGAAGAGTCACCATGGGCTGTTATAGGAATGGTTTCACAAGAAGAAGTTGATGAACCACTCAATATTTTATTGGTAAAATTTGTATCTATTGGTATAGCTTCACTTCTTTTTTCTCTTACCTTTATATATTATTTAGTTACAAATTCATTTAAACCACTTTTTAATATGAGAGAATATGCAAAAGAGTTATCTAATGGTGATGGAGATTTGACTCAATCTTTAAGAGTTAATAATAGTGATGAAATTTCCAATGTAAGTCAAGAAGTTAATAATTTTATAGAAAAAGTACGAATAACAATCTCAGAAGCAAAAGACTTAGGTTCAGAAAATTCTTCAGTCGCACATGAACTTTCTTCTACAGCTATGCAAGTTGGTTCACGTGTAGAAAACTCAACAGAACTGATTTCACAAACCACTGAAATTTCTGAAGAAATCCAAAAAGAGATAAATAGCTCTATAAGTGAAGCAATAAGAACAAAAGAAGATATACAAAATGCTAATATATCTTTAAATGAAGCTCAAAATGAAATAATTATTATGTCTAGTAAAGTAGAAAAAAATGCACAAACAGAACTTGAATTAGCTAATAAAATAGAACAACTCAGTCACGATGCAGAACAAGTTAAAGAAGTATTGATAGTTATAAATGATATCGCCGATCAAACAAACCTTCTTGCTCTTAATGCTGCAATTGAAGCAGCACGTGCAGGAGATCATGGGCGTGGTTTTGCTGTAGTAGCTGATGAAGTACGTAAACTAGCTGAAAAAACTCAATATTCTCTAACAGAAATTAATGCGACTATTAACGTTATCGTTCAAGCTATTGCAGATTCTAGTGAACAAATGAGCATAAATTCCAAAGAGATACAAAATCTTTCAATATATTCTAAAACAGTAGAAGAAAAAATTAAGCAAACAAGTACTGTTATGGGTGAAGCAACACATGTTAATGAAAAAATGATTGAAGATTATCAAAAAACAGGTAAAAGCGTAGAAAAAATAGTTGATAAAGTAGTTCATATAAATGAGCTTTCTAGTGAAAATGCGAGAAGTGTAGAAGAGATTGCAAGTGCAGCAGAACATTTAAATGGAATGACTGAAAATTTAAATAATACATTGGGAAAATTTAAGACATAAAAAGGAAAAGCAAAATGTTAGTATATGAAATTGAGGGTTTAATACCAGTTATTAGTAAAAAAGCGTTTGTTCATGAAACGGCTGTAATTATTGGTGATGTTATTATTGAAGAGGGTGCTTATATAGGTCCTCATGCTTCAATAAGAGGAGATTTTGGACGAATAATAATTGGTAAAAATGTTAATATACAAGACTGCTGTGTATTACATGGTTACACAGATATGGACACAATAGTAGAAGAAAATGGTCACATAGGACATAGTGCAGTTTTACACAGTTGTCATATTAAGTATAACGCAATGGTTGGTATGGGAGCTATTGTCATGGATGGAGCTATTGTTGGATGTAATTCTATTGTTGGAGCTTCATCTCTTGTTCCTGGGAAGATGGATATCCCTGATAATCATCTTGCGATAGGTGTGCCTGCTAAGATAAAACGAGAATTGAGTAATCAAGAAATTGATTGGAAAACAGATAGCACACAGTCATATATTGAATTAACTTCACGTTGTTTAAAGGATTATAGCCCTTGTAGTCCATTAGATACTTTAAGTGCTGATAGGGATGCACAAAGATTTGATATGGATTATAAACCTAAAAATAATTAATCTAAAATAGAAGTATTATTGGCATCAATGATATAATCATTTCTCATTTTATATATATAAAGATATAAAATGGGAATATTCTCTCTTTTATACATATGTACTACTTATGCTTAAAAAATAAATAAATTAATAATTTAAATTTAATAGTTAAAATACTTGACAACTAATCATGAAAAGTATATAATTTGATGATTTTAAATAATCATGATTATTAAATTACTGTATTAAAATAATGATCGTGATTATACATTATTAAAAGGGGTTTTTATGAAATTAGCGAAATTTAGTCTTGCGGCTATTATGGCTTTAGGTGTATCAGCTAGTGCAGCAGATACTTTAGCAGATGCTTTTAAAGAGGGAAAGGTAAGTGGTGTTGCACAGGCTTACTACTGGCAACGTGATAAAGGAACAGATGCAGATATCATGAACTTTGGTTTAGATCTAAGTTATGAAACAGCACGTTATCATGGTTTTGGTTTTAAATCAACTTTTCAATCTTCTTATTCACCTTTTGCAGATGATGATGCAAAAACAGTGTTTAATGGAGATATGTGGGGTTCAGGTGCTCAACTTTCTGAAGTTTATCTTTCTTATGCAACAGGAAAATCAACTGCACAAGTAGGTAGAATGTATTTTGCAACACCATTAATTTATGGTAGTGGTTCACGTATGAATCGTGAGTCTTTTGAAGGTGCATTATTTACTAACTCAGATATACCTGATACAACTATAACTGTTGGATATGTTCAAAAGATGCAAACTAGAACTGATGGAAATGGTGATTTTGGTAAGTTTTCAAAACAATTTACTTGGCAAGGTACAGTTGAAGATGGTGCATATACTATTGCAATTAACAATGCTTCAATTCCATTTGTTAATATAACAGCTGCTTATCTTGATGCAAAAGATCTTATGCAAGTTGGTTATACTCAAGCTGCTTTTAAAAAAGGTATGTTTGGTTTAGCAGCTCAGTATTACTACAGTGAGCGTGAGAATGCTGATGATACTAACCTTTATGGATTTAAAGCAGATGTAAATTTTGGTAAAGCTAAAGTAGTTGCTGCTTATACTAAAGCTGATGATGCAAATTATGTTTATGCTGGATTAGGTAATGGTGCGGATTATGCTTTTACAGGTTCACCAATTTTATCTGATAGTTATGTTGCAAATACAGAAGCCTATAAATTAGGCGCTAGTTATGCGATAACTCCAAGTGCTAATATAGGTGCTAACTATGTTGTTACAGATGATGATACAAATGAGTATACTTATACAAGTGTAACTGCAGATTATACATTTTCTGGTGCTCTAAAAGGACTTAATGTCGCTTTATTATATGATGATCAAGGTAAAGACGGAAACGCAAATGAGTTACGTTTTAACGCTAATTACTCATTTTAATTAGATTTAATGGTGCCAAGTATATAAATAATTTGGCACCATTTTAAAAGTAGTTTTTAATTAAACTTTTTATAGAGACTTATCATCTCTATTAGTCCTGTCATACACTCAAAGCCTTTATTTCCAGCTTTGCTTCCTGCACGTTCAATTGCTTGTTCAATAGTATCTGTTGTTAGTACTCCAAAAACAACAGGCATTTGATATTTTAAAGCCGTGCTTGCTACTCCTTTTGTAGCTTCTGCAGAAACATAGTCAAAATGAGGAGTACTACCTCGAATAATTGCACCTAAACAACAAACTGCATCATATCTATTACTATTGAGTATCTTATCTAATGCTAGAGGGACTTCATATGCACCAGGTACTAGAATTAAATCTAAATTATCAGTTTTACCCCCATGGCGAATAAATGAATCACGTGCACCTTCAACTAACCTATCAGTTATGATATGATTAAATCTACTATTTATAATAGCTACTTTTTCATTTCCTGTTAGTGAAAGTTTACCTTCTATGATGTTCATGAAATTTCCTTTGAAGAGTCAACTATGTTAAGCCCAAAGCCACTAATACCAATAAATTCCTGCCCTTTACTTGTAGTTAATAGTTCTATCTCTTCTATGCCAAGATATTTAATTATTTGGGCACCTATTCCATATTCTCTCATTTGAGGCATAACAACCCCTTCATTTTTCATAAAAATAAGTGCACCATTATTGGCTTTTAAATGATTAATTCCAGCCATTAAATTATCAAATTTTTTATTTGATGCAAGTAAATCGTGATCTGATATAATATTATGAAATTTTACTGCTGAACGTTTTTTTATCTCACCGAAAGTGTAAGCTATATGATGATTATCTTGATTATCAACAATATCATAACGTTTTGCTTCAGCTCCCATAAACTCAGTCGTTGACTCAGCAATAACACGTATTAGTGATTCATGCATCATTCGATACTCGACTATATCTGAGATATAAACTATATTTAATTCATGTTCTTTACAAAATATATCAAGATCTGGTCTTCTTGCCATGGTTCCGTCTTCTTTCATAATTTCACAAATAACAGCTGATTCTGCAAGACCTGATAAGCGACATAAATCAACTGATCCTTCAGTATGTCCTGTTCTTACTAATGCTCCACCTTCTTTTGCAATAAGTGGAAAGATATGTCCTGGGCGAACAAGTTCTATAGGTTGACTAGTACTATCAGCTAAAATTTTAATTGTCATATCTCGTTCAGCTGCAGAAATACCAGTAGTTGCATCTTTTGCATCAACAGAAATTGTAAAGGCTGTTTCATAAGAAGAGTCATTTTCTTTAACCATTGGAGCAAGATTGAGACGATTTGCAATTTTTTTAGAAACTGCTACACAAATTAATCCCTTGGCTAAGCTTGCCATAAAGTTAACTTTTTGTGGTGTAGAAAATGTAGAAGCATAAACTAAATCTCCTTCATTTTCCCTATCTTCGTCATCTACCATGACAACCATTTTCCCCATTTTCATATCTTCTATTGCTTGAGTTACTCTCGTTATAGCATTCATGTTTTTTCCTAAATAAAATTTTTAAGTAATAATAGCAAAAATAATCTTGATAAATATAAAATCATGATAAATAACAGGTAATATCCTTATAAAATGCTGAAAAAGAGAAAAATTTATTTATTTCTTAAAAAAAACTAAAGAATACAATTAAATGATTGAGATTAATTTACTTGACAACTAATCATGATTGGAGTATAATTCTGGTTAAATAAAAATCATGATTTTGAATGAATCGTGATTTTTTAAATTTCAATATGAAGGATGGAATATGGAAGTGAAAAAAAAGGTAGGTATTGAGCCTAAGATATTTTTCCCGTCACTGATTGTAGTGGTAATTCTTGGTTATCTGGTTGTTAAAGACTTAGATGCAGCAAATGCCGCTATTAACGCTTTGTTTGGTTATGTAACCAATAGTTGGGGATGGATGTTTGAATGGTATATGGTGATTTTTGGAATCATTTGGGCTTGGTTAGTTTTTGGTCCTATGAAAGATAATACACTAGGTGATGAAAAACCAGAATTTAGTACTGCTAGTTGGATTTTCTTGATGTTTGCATCTTGTACATCAGCTGCTGTTCTTTATTGGGGGACTATAGAAGCTTACTATTATATAACATATCCACCATTTGCAAATGTTGCAGGATCTCCTGAAGCTATGGAGTTTGGTCTTGCATATAGCTTATTTCACTGGGGTCCTTTACCATGGGCTGGATATGCTGTTTTAACAGTAGCATTTGGATATTTTATTTACGTTAAGAATATTAATGTTATGCGTCCAAGTGGTTGTGTTGAAGCTGCTGTTGGTGAAAAACTTGCCAAAGGGTGGTTTGGTACAATTATCGATAACTTCTATATCGTTGCTCTTATTCTTGCAATGGGAACAAGTCTTGGTTTAGCTACTCCACTTGTTACAGAATGTATGGAATGGTTATTTGGAATTGAACGTACTTTACAAGTAGATTCAATAATAATTTCAGCTTGGGTAATTTTTAATGGAATTTGTGTTGCTTTTGGTTTAACTAAGGGTATTAAGATGGCGTCTGATATAAGAAGTTATCTCACAATTATCATGTTGGTATGGGTAGTTCTTATTGGTGCTACAACTTTTACAGTGAACTATTTTACAGATTCTGTTGGAATTATGCTTGATAGTCTTTCTCGTATGCTTTTTTATACTGATGCTATACGTGATGGTGGTTTTCCTCAAGGTTGGACAGTATTCTATTGGGCATGGTGGGTTACTTTTGGTATTCAAATGTGTATATTTCTTGCTCGTATCTCAAGAGGACGTACAGTTCGTGAAATATGTTTAACTATGGTAGCTGGTCTTACTGCTACAACATGGGCTATGTGGACAATCTTAGGAAGTAACACAGTTAATATTATGAAGCAAGGACTTATTAACTTACCAGAAATAGTAAAAGAACATGGTGTTCCAAGAGCTATTATTGAAACATGGGCCGCATTACCTTTATCTACAATTACAATTTGGGGATTCTTTATCCTTTGTTTTCTTGCAACTGTTACTTTGATCAATGCTTGTTCATATACTCTAGCAATGTCAACTTGTAAAGAAGCAGATGGTTATAGTGAACCGCCATTATGGGTACGCCTTGGTTGGTCTGTTCTTGTAGGTGTTATTGGTGTTACATTACTTGCTCTTGGAGGTTTGAAACCACTTCAAACTGCCATTATAGCGGGTGGTTTTCCATTGGTGTTTGTTAATGTTTTAATTCTTTATTCATTCTTTAAAGATGCAAAAAAGCACAAATGGTATTGATAAATAAAAAAGTAAAGGTATAAAATATGATTGATTTTAAATTAAGCGATGAACAAGAGTTGTTTGTTGATGGTGTCCGTGATCTTATGGAACGTGAAAACTGGGAAGCTTACTTCGCAGAGTGTGATGAAAAACATGAGTACCCAATTAGATGGGTAAAAGAGTTAGCTGAACTAGGAATTGATACTATGCTCCTTCCGGAGGAGCATGGTGGTATGGCTGAGAGTATGGTAACACTTACTGCAATTTGGGCTGAATTAGGAAGACATGGTGCACCAACTTATGTACTATATCAACTACCTGGGTTTAGTACCATTTTACGTCATGGTTCTCAAGAGCAAATAGATAAAGTATTTGCTTTCCGTGGTACTGGAGAGCAGATGTTTAATTCTGCTATTACTGAGCCAAGTGCAGGATCTGATGTAGGAAGCATGAAAGCTACTTATACTAGAAAAGATGGAAAAGTTTATTTAAATGGACATAAATGTTTCATTACTAGTAGTTTACATACTCCATATTTAATTGTTATGGCAAGAGATGCTGATTCTGAGTCACCAATATTTACTGAGTTTTTTGTAGATATGTCTAAATCAGGTATAACTGCTACTCCACTAGAGAAACTTGGTCTAAGAATGGATAGTTGTTGTGAAATAGTATTTGACAATGTTGAACTTGAAGAAAAAGACATCTTTGGTACAGAAGGTGAAGGTTTTAATCGTGTGAAAGCAGAATTTGACGATGAGCGTTTTTTAGTAGCTTGTACAAACTATGGTGTAGCACTATGTGCATTTGAAGATGCCGCTAAATATGCTAACCAACGTATTCAGTTTGGTGAAGCAATTGGTAGAACACAACTGATTCAAGAGAAGTTTGCTCATATGCAAATTAAACTTGACTCAATGAAAAACATGCTTCTTGAAACTGCATGGAAAACTGATGAGGGTATTGCTACTTCTGGAGCATCTGCTATGTGTAAATACTTTTGTGCAAATGCTGCATTTGAAGTCATTGATTCATCAATGCAAGTTCTTGGTGGTATTGGTGTAACTGGACACAGAGTTGGACGTTTCTGGAGAGACCTTCGTATAGATAGACTATCTGGTGGTTCTGATGAGATGCAAATCCTTACTCTAGGAAGAGAAGTTCTTAAGAAATATAGATAACAGTATTTAATTACAGGGCAAGAATTATTTTGCCCTAAATAAATTTAAGAGGTAACTAAGAGATGACAAAAAAAGTACAAACACCAAAATTTGGACCATTATCAGGGATGAAAGTTGTTTTTTCAGCAATTGAGATTGCTGGACCATTTTCAGCTCAAATGTTAGCTGAATGGGGAGCAGAGGTAATTTGGATTGAACACTCTGCATATGCAGATACGATTCGTGTTCAACCAAACTATCCAGAACTATCACGTAGAAATCTTCACGCATTATCACTAAATGTTTTTTCAGAAGAAGGACGTGAAGTATTTTTAAAATTAATTGAAGATGCAGATGTATTTATTGAAGCTAGTAAAGGTCCTGCGTTTGCTAAACGTGGTATTACTGATGAGCTTCTTTGGGAAAGAAATAAAAAACTTGTTATTGGTCACTTATCAGGATTTGGTCAATATGGGACAGAAGAGTATACAAATTTAGCAGCTTATAACACTATTGCTCAAGCATTTAGTGGATACTTAATGCAAAATGGTGATGTTGATCAGCCTATGCCAGCATTTCCTTATACTGCCGATTATATGGCAGGATTTGCAGTTACAAGTTCAGTACTTGCAGCAGTATATAGTGCAGAAAAAACAGGTGTAGGTGAGAGTATAGATGTTGCGATGTATGAAGTTATGCTTCGTGTTGGTCAGTACTATATGATGGATTATCTTAACGGTGGAGAGATGTGTCCTCGTATGACAAAAGGTAAAGATCCACTTTATTGTGGTTGTGGTCTTTATAAATGTAAAGATGGTTATATAGTTTTTGAAATCGTGGGTGGACATCAAGTAAAATGTATGTTTGATGAACTTGGAATAGGACATTTATTAGGTACTGAAGAGATACCAGAAGGCACACAACTAATTGCAAGAAGTATGTCAGTAAATGAAATTTTAGAAGAAAAACTTGATAATTATTTTGTAGAAAAAACAATTGAAGAGGCTTTAGCAGTGCTTGCTAGTTTTAAAGTAGCAGGGGCAAAAGTTCTTGAAGTATCAGATCTTCAATCAAACCCTCAATATGTAGCAAGAGAATCATTTACTGAGTGGGATACTATGGATGGTAAAAAATACAAAGGTCCTAATGTAATGCCTAAGTTCAAAAACAATCCTTGTAAAGTATGGCGTGCAAAACCAACTTATGGTATGGATACAGAAAACATCCTAACAGATCTTGGTTATTCAGCTGAAGAGATTAATGGATTTGCTGAGCGTAAAATAGTGAATGTAGGTTAGATTATTAAATTTTAATTGAATAAAAGAGGAAAAGATGGCAAAAAAGATTAACACACCAGAATTTGGTCCTTTATCAGGAGTACGTGTTGTATTTTCAGCGATGGAAATTGCTGGTCCTTTTGCAGCACAGATGATGGCAGAATGGGGAGCTGAAGTTATTTGGCTAGAAAATACGGCATACCCAGATACAATCAGAGTACAAAAAAATTATAGTCAGTATTTTAGACGTAATTTACATAGTATGTGTATCAACATTGTTGCAGATGAAGGAAGAGAAGCTTTTTTAAAGTTGATAGAAACAGCAGATGTTTTCATTGAGTCTAGTAAAGGACCTGCATTTGCACGTCGCGGTATCACTGATGAACTGCTGTGGGAGCACAATAAAGCCCTTGTTATTGGACATATGTCTGGCTATGGTCAATATGGTGTTGAAAAATATATGAAGCTTCCATCATATGACCACATTGCAGAGGCATTTAGTGGATATCTTGCACAAAATGGTGATGTTAATCAGCCTATTCCTCCATATCCATATGCTGGAGATTATGCTAGTGGCTTTATGTTACTTAGTTCAACTTTAGCTGCTTTATATAAAGCAAAACAAACAGGTATTGGCGAGAGTATTGATGTTGCAATGTATGAAGCCTTGCTTTGCATTGGTCAGTATTATATGGTTGATTATTTTAATGAAGGCAAAGAGTACCCAAGACAAACAAATGGAAAAGATCCAATGTGTGCTGGAATTGGTGTTTATAAATGTAGCGATGGACATATAGTTATGGATCTAGTGGGATGGAAACAAGTTAAAGGTTTACTCACTGTTATGGGTGAAGAGCATTTACTAGGAAAAGGGGATTATCCTGAAGGTGTTCAAATGATTCTTGGTGAGAGTTCGCATGCAGCTTATTTAGAAGAAAAATTTGATGCATTTTTTGCCAAAAAAACTATAGAAGAAGCAGAAGCACTATTTGCTGAGTTGGCAGTTGCCGGGACAAAAGTTTTAACTGCACGTGATCTTGAAACAACAGATCAATATATTGCAAGAGAAAATTTTATCGAATGGGATACTATGGATGGAAGGAAAACAAAAGGTATAAATACTGTACCTAAGTTTAAAAAGAATCCAGGTCAAGTTTGGAGAGCAATGCCACAATGTGGTCTTGATACAGAAACAATTCTTAGTGAAATAGGTTATTCTAATGATGATATTGGAAATCTGATTGAAAAAGGAATTGTTAAAGTTTATGAAAAATAATAAAACAACAGATTTGAGTATTTAATTTTTGAAATAAAGGATAAAAACTATGGCTATTGATTTAAATTGTGTAGGTAAAACCTACGGTCCTTATATAACAGACTATGATATTACGCAATTAAGCCTTTTTGGTTTAGGTAGTGGTGCAGCAGCAGATGGAAAGAGAGATTTAGATTGGACATATGAAAAAAATCTTAAAATCAATCCTGTATATTTATCAACTTTTGTTGCTTCTGATAAAGTAACAGAAGATATTGATTTTGGTTTTGATTGGGCGGGTATCTTGCATTGGGGTATTGATATGCATATTCATAAACCACTAACAAAAATATCTGGAAGATTAACTACTAACGTCAAGTTAAATGCTTTATATGATCGTGGTGAAGGGCGTGGTTGTTTAGCACAAAAAATTGCGGAAACATTTGATGAAGACGGTGATAAGCTGGTAACTATTGATAATTGGGATTGTTGTATTTACGATGGTGGCTTTGGTGGAGAAAAAGCACCAAAAGACATTGTTGAGATGCCAGAAGGTAAACCAGATTTTGAAATTGAAGAAAAATTAGAGTTAAATCAACCAAATATTTTTAGACTTTTAGGGTGTTATCATCCTTTACATGTAGATTGGGACTATGCGCAAAAGTATGATTATCCAAGTCCAATTCATATGGCACTTGCACTTTCAGGTATGGCATCTAGGCATATATGTAATACATTATTGGATAGAAAACCTGAACGTTTAACTCGTTTTAAAGTTCGTTTTTCTGGAATTTCATATCCAGGAATGAGCGTAAAAACACAAATTTGGAAATGGGATGATAATTCAATTAGGTTTCGTGTAGTTGATGCAAATAATCCAGAAAAAATTCTTTTGAATTTTGCATTAGCGCAATGGAAATAATGTTTTTTGAATTAAATTGAGGAGTATTTTGTGGATATTGTAAAACAGAAAAATTTACGCCAAATGTGGGATAAACTTGCCCAAACTTATGGTGATAAAACAGCATTAATTTTTGAAGATATTTCTGGCAATACTTGTAAATATTCTTATACAAAATTAAATGAAGAAATTAATAGAGCTGCTAATTTATTTTTATCTTTAGGAATAAAAAAAGGAGATAGAGTAGCTATTCAACTTTATAACAGTCCAGAGTTATTAATGAACTGGTTTGGATTAGCAAAAATAGGTGCCATTATGGTACCGATAAATGCACATTATTTATATGATGAGTGTGCCTATATAGTTAAAAAATGTGAACCTAAAGCTGTTGTAATTGAAAAAGAATTTTTAAGTATTTATGAAAAAATTGGTTTAGATGATGAGATTTTTATAAAAGATATATTAATTACTCGTTTAAGTAATGATCATGACTCAAAGCATATTAATTTTAATGAAGCTTTGAAAAAAGAGTCTAGTAATTTAAAAACATTAATTGAAGTTCAAAGTAATGATGTATCAGAAATTTTATTTACTTCGGGTACAACGTCTTTTCCTAAAGGAGTTGTAATAACTCATTATAATATGCTGTTTGCAGGACCTTATACATCTTGGCAAGGCAGTATTAAAGAAGATGATATTTATTTAACTGTTATGCCAGCTTGGCATATTGATTTTCAATGTACGGCTGCTTTACCTACTTTTTCTTCTGGTGCAACCTTAGTACTTTTAGAAAAATATAGTGCTAGAAAATTTTGGAATCAAGTGTGTAGTTATAAAGCAACTATTACAGAGTGTATTCCTAAGATAATGTGTACTTTGATGATGCAACCAGTAAAATCTTGGGAAAAAAATCATTGTCTTAGAGAAGTATTTTATTATTTAACATTATCTAATAAAGATAAAGATGCATTTATAGAGCGTTTTAATGTAAGGCTTTTAACTTCTTATGGAATGACAGAAACAATTGTAGGATTAATTGGAGATAGACCAAAAGAAGAGAGAAGGTGGCCTTCAATTGGAAGATCTGGTTTTGGTTATGAAGCTAAGATAATTGATGAAAACCAAAATGAAGTAAAACCATATGAGTATGGAGAAATTTATGTTAAAGGTATACCTGGTAAAACTATATTTAAAGAATATTATAACGATATAGAATCTACAAAAAAGGTATTAAACAAAGAAGGATGGTTGCACACTGGTGACATTGGTTATGTAGATGAGGACGGATATTTTTATTTTGTTGATCGCCAATCAAACTTGATTAAAAGTGCTGGAGAAAATGTTTCAAGCGAAGAGATTGAAAACTTTCTATCTTCTCATCCAAAAATAGTAGAAGCTGCTGTAATTGGCATTGCGGACAAGATTTGCTGTGAATTAATTAAAGCATTTGTTATTGTAAAAGAGGGTGAAGATTTTAGTGAAAATGAGATAATAGAGTACTGTTATAAAAATATGGCAAGGTTTAAAGTACCTACCATAGTAGAAAAATGCAAATCATTACCAAGAACAAGTACTGGAAAAGTTAGAAAAAATGTTCTTAGAAAGAACGAAAAAATAGAATCCGAAAATAAAGTGGGATGTTAAAAACATTTTATTAATAAAAAACAAGGAGCACAAAGTGGCTATAAAAACAGAGATGGTGGGACAAACTTTTGGACCATTTGAGAAAGAATATGATTGGAAATCGTTAAGTTTATTTGCATTAGGTAGTGGAGCAGCATATGATGGTAAAACAGATTTACAGTATGTTTATGAAAAAGATATGAAGATGCTTCCTACATTTGCAGCATGCCCTATTGTTGAGTCAGTAGTTACAAAAACTATTGATTGGGGTTATGATTATACTGGTTCTTTACATTGGAGTTTTGATATTAAAATGATTAATCCAATGAAAAAATTAGAAGGTAAACTAAGTACAAAAGTTTTACTAAAAGGTTTATATGACAGAGGTGAAGGTAAAGGTACACTAGCCGTACATGTAGGTGAAACTTATGATGAAGATGGAACACTGTTATTTACTAATGAAAGTACAGATTGTTGTATTTTTGATGGTGGTTGGGATGGACCAAAAGCACCTAAAGATATCGTAGAAATTCCAGAGCGTGAACCAGATTTTGAAATAACAGAGAAAATCGCTGAAGATAGAGCTTGTGTTTATAGACTTTCAGGTGATGATCATCCTCAACATGTAGATTGGGAATATGCAGCAGAAATTGGTTATGAAAGACCTATTTTACATGCTGTAAGTACGGCAGGTGTTGCTTGTCGTCATATTATCAATGCAGTATTAGGTGGTGATTCTGAGCGTTTAACTAGGTTTAAAACAAGAATTACTAAACCATTATTACCAGGTGTTAATGTAACAACACAGATTTGGAAATGGGATGATAATTCTGTTCATTTTAGAGTAATTAATGCAGATGAACCAGAAACAATTTATCTGAATTTTGCATTAGCTGAATTTAAATAGAATAATATAATGTGGGCGATAATATAATCGCCCTTTTACATGTAAAGAGATATAATTAAAGATTGATTTTATTGCCAATTTTAAATTATAGGCTTTATATTAAAGATTAGTGGAGCGAAATTATGGGTGAAATAATCTTTTCTATTTTTATTGGGAGCTGTTTGATTTTTATTGGAGCACTTCTTAATATAAAATTGTACCGTGAAGAAAAAAGACTTTGCCAAAAAGACATGGAAAAAAATGAAAAAAGTATAATATCATGAATGTATATATTTTTGGTGTAGTAATTAGTATGTTTGTGTATCTTCTTATAGGAGTTTATGTAGGTAGAAAAGTCAAAAGTGTTGAAGATTATTATGTATCTGGACGTAATGCAACAACTATTTTTATTGCTGGAACTATGTTTGCATCTATGTTAAGTACAAATGGCTTTATGGGTGATACTGCTTATGCATATAGTGGGAATATCACAACTTTACTTTTAATAAATACACTTTGTGGTTGTGGCTATATTATAGGTGGTCTATATTTTGGACGTTATATTAGGCGCTCAAAAGTCAACACTATGCCAGCATATTTTTGGAAAAGATTTAATAGCAAAAGAATTCGCTTTTTTGCAGGAGTAATAACAATCTTTTCATTGAGTTCTTACTTACTAAGTGTTTTACAAGGAACAGGTCAACTAATGGAAACTATGACAGGTCTTGATAGATTGACTTGCTTACTTATAGTTTGGGCTAGTATCATGTTTTTTACTATTTATTCAGGTTCGCGTGGTGTGCTTGTTACCGACACTGTTATGTGTATATTTTTCTTAGTTTCTACTATTGTTGCAGGTCAGTATATATTTTCTGCTGCAGGTGGATTGGATGATTTATTAGTAAATCTTCTTAATAATCCTGCTACACCAGATGGTTTGTTAAGCTATCATGGTAATACTGGTGGAGGAACAGCTACAGATATAGTTTTTTATGGAGTAACTATTGGTATTGTGTGGATGATTACATTGGCAGTTAGCCCTTGGCAAGCTGGACGAAATCTTATGGTTAAAAATGAGCACGTTATTTTTAGAGCAGGTGTAATAGGGATAATACTTACTGTATTTTTCTTGTTGTATCTGTACATAATGGCAATAAGTGTTATTCAATTAAATCCCGATATGGCTCAACCTGAAAGAGTAATTATATGGACAGCTTTTGAGGTTGTACCAAAGTTTGTAGGTGTACTTTTATTAACTGGTATTATGGCTGCAGGATTATCTTCAGCTTCTACATTTCTTTCCGTAGTGAGTTTTTGTATGTCAACTGATGTACTAGATAAAAAATTTCAAAATGATTCTTCACAGGTAAACTTTACAAGAGTAGTTATATTTGCAGTTAGCTTAGGAGCTGTTGTATTGGCTTATCTAGAGCTTTCATCAATTAGGATTATTGCTTGGTTTGCAAGTACTATTATCGCTTCTTCGTGGGGTTTTGTAGCTTTTGCAAGTGTATGGAGTAAAAAATTGACAGAACGAGGGGCTTATTACTCAATGCTGGGAGGATTTTTTGGCTATTTGATTAGTAAGTGTTTAAAAGAGTTTTTAGATATGCCTTTTGATAATCTATTTCATCCATTTTTTGTTGGAGTATTTGTAAGTGTTATTTTTGGAGTCATAGGATCTTATGGACAAGTTAAAAGTGATAAAGAAACATCTTTTCAAAACAATTTACACTTAACTCCTAAATCAGAAATATTGGCAAGAGATTATAAGATAGATAGAATTTATGGTTATGTCTTAATGGCATCAGGTGTACTTATTACCTTTTTATTAATCAAGTATTGGGCTATACCTTATAATGAAGCTATAGGGGTAGATGCTTTAGCTTGGCTAAGATAAAAGAAAATTTTAAGCTAAATGATATGTTGTTTAATATATAATCACGGTTATATTTTGTTATATTGATTATTTATTTTGTATTGTTCATAAAAGAATCAATATTGAGTAAGTCATAATATAAATATAATTAAGTGAAAAAAGGAAACTGATGAATGTAAAACAAAAGAGAATACAAATTAAACAACAACGAATTATGAGATATTTTATTGAAGCTGCAAGAGAAATAATTACAAAAGAGGGAATTGAAGCAGTTACTATTAGAAAAGTTGCAGATCTTGCTGGATATACTAGTGCAACTCTTTATAATTATTTTGATAATTTATCTCATTTAATATTTTTGGCCAATATGTGTCATTTGGAAGAGTATAATGAAAAACTACCATCATGTATTGCTGATTGTAAAAATTCGATAGAAGTTTATATGTCTATTTGTAAGTGCTATACAGTACATGCATATGAAAAGCCAGATATATTTGAATCATTATTTTTCTCTCAAAAGGGAGATACTTTTGAAAAATATACGGAACAGTATTATGAGCTTTTCCCCGAGAAAGAGGAAAAAAACTGGCCTCCATTATTGAACAAACTATTTCATATAAACAATCTATATACTAGAAGTTCAAGTTTACTTGCCAAATGTGTAGAAGATGGTTATTTAGAAGAGGATAAAGTATTAGATTTTAATGATATTTGTTTAAGATTTAATAAAACTATACTTGGAGATGTTAAAGATGGGACGTTAAGTAAAGAAGAAGCTTTAGCATTGACTTTAAAATACTATAATCAACTATTTGGGTTCTATTTAAAACCTGAATATAGACATTTATTAGAAGAGTTTTATCCTAAGCTAATAAGTGCATAAGGATAATATTCTTAGTAGAAATACACAGAATTAACAAGGAGATAAAATATGACATTTGAAATGTTGTATAGTAAAATTCACAGAGCAACTGTGACAGATGCAAATTTAAACTATGTTGGGTCTATTACTATTGATGAAGAATTGATGGATGCTGCAAAATTAAGAGTTGGACAAAAAGTAGATATTGTGGATATTAATAATGGTGAAAGATTTTCAACTTATGTTATTCAAGGTAAACCAGGTAGTAAAGATATGTGTATTAATGGGGCCGCTGCGAGAAAAGTACAAGTTGGTGACAGTATTATTGTTATTGCTTATGCTACATTTAGTGAAATAGAACTTGAAACTTACGAGCCAACAGTTGTTTTAGTCAATAATCAAAACAATATTGATTTAATAACTCAAGAATTAGTTGCAAGTGATTACATATAAATAGCTGTGGCTATATTAGTACAAAATAAACTAAAGAAAGTGAATTATATGAAAGTATTATGTCAAGCTATGGGACCTTATCAAACTAATTGTTATATTGTTTCTCATAATGAAGAAGAAATTATCATCGATCCCGGAACAGGTGCTGTAGAGTGGATAATAAAAAACGTTAAAAATCCTATGGCAATTCTTAATACACATGGTCATTCAGATCATATATGGTCAAATAAAGCTTTAAAGGATGCTTTAGATATTCCTATATATTGCCCTAAAGATGATACATTTATGTTAATGAATGATTTTGATAATGAAGGATATCCATTGAGTACTCCAGATGTTGAAGTACAAACGGAAGAAATTTTTTCTCTTGCAGGACTAGACGTACAATATCTTCATTTTCCTGGGCATACACCGGGATGTAGTGTAATTAAAATAGAGAATATTTTGTTTAGTGGTGATTTTATCTTTAAAGACTCAATTGGTCGTGTAGATTTTCCATTTAGTTCACCTAAAGATATGAAAAAAAGCATAAAACGTTTTTTAACTATAAAAGAAGATATGACAGTGTATTGTGGGCATGGTCCAAGCACAACAATTAGTGCTGAACAAAAAATAATACATCAATGGTTAGATATCCTCTAATCTAAGTATCATGGTAAAAGGAAATTACAATGAGTATAGTCTCAAATCAAATTAAAAAAATAACAACAACTAGTATAAAAAAACAGAAAAACAAAGATGTTATTACAATGATAACAGCTTATGATGCATTATTTGCCAAGCTCTTTGATGATTATGTAGATATCGTTTTAGTAGGCGATAGTCTTCATATGAGTTTTAACGGTGATACAGATACATTAAGTATAACACTAGATGAAATGATTTATCATACACGTGCTGTTTGCCAAGGGGCTAATAATGCTCTTATTGTTTTAGATATGCCTTTTGGAACTTATCTAGATGCCGATAGTGCTTTAAAAAATGCTGTAAAAGTATATCAAAATACAAAAGCAAGTGCTATAAAAATTGAAGGTGGAGAAGATAAAGCCCATATTATTGAGCATTTAACAACTAATGGCATAGCAGTTATGGGGCATATTGGACTTTTACCCCAGAGTGTACGAGCTGAAGGTGGGTACAAAGTTAAAGGAAAAACAGAAGAAGAAAAGGAACAACTTTTAAAAGATGCAAAAGCTGTTGAGCGTGCTGGAGCATTTTGTATGGTCATAGAGGGAGTTGTATCAGAGGTTGCAACAGAGGTTGCACAAAGTGTTAATATTCCACTAATAGGTATTGGTGCAGGTAATGGTGTTGATGGGCAAGTTCTTGTTTGGAGTGATGCTTTTGGCTTTTTTGAAGAGTTTAAACCAAAATTTGTTAAAAAGTACATGAATGGGGCATCTTTAATCAAAAATGCTCTTGAAGATTATGTACAAGACGTAAAGTCTCGAGAGTTCCCAAATGAAAAATATAGTTACTAAAATACAAATGAAAACAATGTTTTATTTAAGGATAATTAATGAAAGTTAATGAAGCATTATTAGCACGTAAATCTGTAAGGTCATTTTTAAATAAAGAAGTTGAAGAAGAAAAAATCATGCATATTTTAGAAAGTGCTAAGTATTCTCCATCTAGTACCAATATGCAACCATGGGAAGTTTGTGTAGTACGTGGAAAAACAAAAAAAAATCTTAATGAAAAAATCTTAAAAGCTTTTGATAGAGGACAAAAAGAAGAGATGGATTATCAATACTATCCAGATAAATGGAAAGAACCCTTTAAAAGCAGAAGGATAGCAGTTGGTAGAGAGATGTATAGTATATTGAAAATAGAACGTGAAGATAAAGAGAGTCGAATAAAACAATGGAGAACAAACTATAGTGCTTTTAATGCACCAATAGTGTTGTATTTTTTTATGGATTCTTCTTTAAAAGGTGGATCATATTTAGACTATGGGATGTTCTTACAATCTATTATGCTTGCTTCAGTAGAGCTAGGTTTAGGGTGTTGTTCAATGGGTTCTTTAGCTGAATATCCAAGTATTGTGAAAGAAACTTTGGGAGTAGATAACAATAAAATTTTATTATGTGGAATGGCATTAGGTTACGAAGATACAGATGCTCCTATTAATAGTTTTAGGACTCAACGAGCATCTTTAAATGAGTTTGTTGCATTTTATGCTTAAATATAACTTTTAAAAATTTGGGTGGGAATGATGAAAAAGTGTAAGAGTTAACCTACCCTCAGACGATCAACCATCTAAAAACCGCTTTTAATATAAGATTTGACAACTTCATTTACACCTTCTTATTGAATATAATATTGTGTCATCATAAGTATTGATTAACTTTGTGATTTTTTATTATCATTAATTTATATAATTAAATATTTTCCCCCGTTTTTCCCCCTTTGTAGTTGTAATATTTTATAAGTAGTTTGTAATGAATACAAAGGAGGCATATACAAATATAAAATTATAAGTTCTAACTAGAAAATAAAAGTTGAAAAAGTTGTTCGCAAATTAAATAAAAACTATACAAGGAAAAATTATGAAATTGATAAAAATTGTTGCTATATTGTTAATAGCATTAGGTTTGAATGCAGCAGAAAATCCTGCAAAAGCAGATTATGTAGCAAATATGAAAGCACTTCACAAAATTGTACCTTCAATAAGTCCTCAAAAATTGATGGAATGGAATAAATCTGGAAAAGATTTTATTTTACTTGATGTTCGAGATTATGATGAAGTTATGTTAGGTAATATTGATGCAGAAGTATTTAGAAAAATCTCTAGAGGTAAATTGGAATTTGGTGCTATAAAAAACAATCTTATACCACAAGATAAAACAGTGGTTCTTTACTGCACAGGAGGAGGTCGTGGAGCTCTTTCTACAAAAGTTTTGATAGATTATGGGTATAAAGATGTTTACAATCTAACGGGTGGTTTTAAAGGCTGGTTGAAAGCAGGATATCCATTTGTAAATAAGTATGGAACATTTAAAAAAGTAGCTGATAGTGAGACTGGTGTAGAGTAAACAATATATTATAGAAGTTTGGTAATACCATATGTTATCAAACTTTTTTCATTAGCTCAAAATTATTGTAAATAAACCATTCTAAATACTTATATCATCGAAGTTTACTTGAGGTTTCAGCTTAAAATATTTTCAATTAAATTTAAAATGTGATAAAAAAGATATTTTTGCCATCTTCATATTTATATTCAAATTTAAAATTATGCATCGTAATAACTTTATTAACTATATTTAATCCTAAGCCATGTCCCACTTGCTGGTTTGCTTCTCTAGTAAAGGGTTGAATATAATAAATAAGGTCATTGGATAGCTTTTGTGAAATATTTGCTATATAAATACTTCTTTTTGAAGAATAGATTGTAATTGGATACTCTTTAGCATATTTTAAAGCATTGTCAATGAGATTTTTAAGTGCTAATGTAAGATAATATTTATCTGCTTGGATATCAAAATCATTATCAATATCAAGTATAATTTTCGATTCATCATCTATTGATAGTTTAGAAAGGGCATCAAGTATTAAACTACTTACTTTAAATTTTGTTTGATTTAAAGTAGCGAAGTTAAGTTTTTCTCTCTCAAGTAGTTTACTTGTAAGTTCTTCTATATCTATAAATACACTATTTATATCCATAAGTTCAGTACTATTGTTCTTACTTTTCAAGTTTTCAAGTAGAAACTTTCCTTTTGTTATTGGTGTTTTTAACTCATGACTAATATTTCTTAAGAGCTCTTCTCTCGAGTGGATTATATATCTTTGTTTCTCAAGATAAGAGTTGAGGTTTTCAGTTATTTCACTTAATTCATTTTTTTCACTAAGATCAACTTTGATTGTATTTTCATCATTACTAAAAAGTTGTAAGACACCCTTATTTAATTTTTGCAGGATATCTTTGATTTTTTTTATTATTTTAGATGAAATTATGAAGGAAATTATAAAGGCTATAAAAAGCGTTATAACCAATTCTAATTTAATAGTATCAATAAAATTATATCTTTTCTTTTCAGTTTGTTGTAACTTATCTTTGAGAAAATTCATCTCTTGTACTAATAGAATATTTGTTTGCTTACTTATTTTTTCAAATCGAACATTAAAATTATCAAAGAATTGTTGCTCATTTTTTGATAATACAAGTGTGAATAAATCATCTTTGATTAATCTTTCAATATTTTTAAAATAATTGAAAATCTGTTCTAAATTATTTTTTTCCTCAATTGACTCTGCGCTGCCAATGATTTGCTTTTTTTGTAAATACAAGTTACTAAAAAGTTTATCTGCCTTATTTAGTCTGTCTTTTACTACATCAACTTTATCAAAATCGATAATAATATCTAACACTATCCATGAGAAAGAGTTATTATACTCTTTAAGTTTTTCTACTCTAAGTATTTGATCGTATCTATTACTTTGTGCACTATGTACTTTATTAAGATTATATATAGTATAAAAAAATATACCTATTATAAAAATAATTATTGATAATATAAGTGAAAATGAAATATATAAACGTTTTTTAATTGTCATTGATAAATTTGTAACCTATTCCCCAAACTGATTTTATGTACTTTTGCTCTTTTGAGTCATCATTGATTTTAAACCGAATATTACTTATGTGCATGTCGATTGTTCTATTTTTAGTATCCTCTTTTAAAGAAGTTTGATTAACTATGTCTTCTCTAGAAATAACTTTATTCATGTTTTTTATAAATGCGAAAAATATTTCTAATTCAATTTTTGTAAACTCAATCTCATTTCGTTCTAAAAAAACTCTATTTTTATTTAAATCAATTAGTAAATCATTTATTTGTAGCTTTTCATTATTTTTATACCTTTTTAAAATAGCATCAATTCTCAGGATTAACTCTCTAGGCTCATATGGTTTAGAAAGATAATCCTCAGCACCAAGTTCAAAACCATATATTTTATTTCCTATATCATCTCTTGCAGTGGAAATTAATATAGGAATATTTTTAATCTTTTTTAACTTTTTAAAAAGATCAAAACCATCTATTTGAGGAAGTCCCAAATCCAATATAATAATAGAGTACATTATATGGTTTTCTTTAAACTCTCTTAATGCTTCTAAAGGTTGAGAATAGGCATTACATTCATAGTCATAAGATTCTAAATACTTATAAATGAGTTTTTGTAAATCAAAATCATCTTCAATCAATAATACTTTTTTTTTATTCAATTAATTAACCCCTTTTTTGGATATCAATTTTAACTAAAATCAATTTTAGCCTATTTAACTAAAATCAATTTTAATTTCATCATTTATAGGAGTAAAAATAGATCAATACTTATTGGAATGACCTTTGTATTGTAGACAATGTTTAACCTTTAATATAATTAAAATACTTTGGAAGTGAAATATCAAGGTTACTTAAATTATTTGGATAGAGTTATTTTAGTTAATTGATAGATTATAACTCTAAACAAGTTAGAGTTATAATCTTATGTGAACACTTAAAAACTATAGATAATATAAAATCAGTGATGTAGACAATATCACAGCAACCCACATAACCATACCGCCTAACGAACGGAAATTGGACAAAAAGCCTTTAGCACCAAAGAATTGAGTGGCAGCACCCTGAACTGACTGCTGTAATCGTTCTGCTTTGAATTCAAGCATAGTATAGTACGCAGTAAAAATATTGCTTATTCTGTAAATTACCTTGGGAAACAATCGGCGGTATACCCAATCAGCATCAATATTAACTGACTTTAGTTCAGCTGGATAAATACCAGATAGTTTTAACCAAGTAAAGGCCAGCGCAGAAAAGAAAAGTAGTTGTAATTGTGCTAGTACATGCGTGGTATCATATGGTGAGTAGTCCATTGGCCATGGCATCATGGCATAAAAAGTTTGTGGAAAACTACCAATGACAATACACAACACAGCACTAATACCCATCGCCAACAACATATTGTTCGGCGCTTCTTTTGCCGTTTTTATATGCTTGGAATCATGGGCGAAGAAAGCAAAGAATGGAATTTTTATACCAGCATGGTGGAATACACCTGCAGCAGCAAACAAGAGTATTAGCCAGACGCCATTGTAACCTTCCATTAGTACCGCACTAACTATCATGGATTTACTAACAAATCCACTGAATAAAGGAAAAGCAGATATTGAGGCAGCACCAATGATACAGAATAAGGTTGTTTTTGGCATTCTCTTATACAAACCACCCAGTTCTGAACCGCGCATTTCACCCGTAGCATGTAGTACTGCACCCATACTCATCATCAATAATCCCTTAAAAATCACATCAGCAAAAGCATGTCCTACTGCACCATTCAAGGCTAATTCAGTACCAATACCAATACCGACGATCATAAATCCTATCTGGTTGATCAAACTGTAGGTGAGTACTCGCCTTAAATCATTTTCTATAACAGCATAGTAGATAGGAAAGAAGGCCATCACGGCACCAATATAGATCAGTAGTTCAGTACCAGCAAATGAGCGGGCCAATGCGTAAACGGCAACTTTTGTTGTAAACGAGCTTAAAAATACAGTACCACTAACGGTTGCTTCTGGGTAGGCATCGGTAAGCCAGTTATGAAATAGTGGGAAAGCACTCTTGATACCAAAGGCCAAGAAAATAAGCCAAGCACCAGGGCTATCCAGACCAATAAAGTTAAAATCAAGATTGCCAACTGATTGGAAGTAAACTATTATTCCGGCTAATAATAACAGACCAGAGGTAATTTGCACTGCTAAGTAACGAATACCAGCATGTAATGATGCATCATTGCGACGAGCAAAAATTAATATTGATGATGTTAAAGCCATTAACTCCCAATGAATGAATAAGGTTAACATATCTCCAGCAAAAACAGCTCCCATAGCACTACCAGCATAAGCTTGAGCGGCAAAGTGTTGGATGGTGTCTTTGTGATATAAGGCATAGATATTGCCTAATAATGAGGCAATACAAAACAAGTAACCAAATAACATAGAGAGTCGGTCTACCCTAATAGGTGTTAATTCAAAGCCCATTAGTGTGAAGGTAAATGTGTGTCCAACATCAATGTTATAGAGGATATAAGCGGTAATTACTGGCGCTCCTAACATAATGGCAGCACGTAACCAACCACGAGTAAAAAGTGTTATAATAGCTGCGATAAACAATGGTAAAATAAGTAATAAATTATCCATTATTTTTTTCTCCCATCATCCAAGTCTTTTCTTTCCTTCTCACTTCTGCCAACTTCATTCCTTGTAGGCTTGTTTTCTTTTTCATCTTGTGTTTTTATATCATAATAATCTTCGTCACGCATAACCAGTTTACGCAATTCACGTGCTAGCATTACTAATACAACACATGCGAGGAAACCGTATAAGGCATAAAAGCCAGTAAAAGATTCCCAAGGGTGAATGGTATGCCGATGTATGACAAGATCCATAGCAAATAGTATAATACAACTACCGACCAGAATTCTTACAAGTAGTTTTACATTTTTTGGATTATCAAACAGGTGTTTTTTATTGTTCATGGTACTATTTGCTCCACTAGGTTCCATGCCGGGTTGACTAGAAAAAATAATACAAGGCAACCGGTTGTTGTAATTAAAATTGCAATCAAACTAAATGTTGGTGCTTCTTTGACGCCGCTGTTATAGTTAGGATCAACAGGTTTGGCAAAAAATGCGCGTAAGGGGATCCCAACTAAGTAAAATAGGTTTAGTAATGAGCTTAACAATAAAACTATTAATAACACCATGTTATGTGCATCCATGGTTGCCTGTAACAATAACCATTTACTCCAACTGCCACCAAGTGGCGGTAAGCCAACAATAGAAAGAGATGCCAGTAAAAATGCCAACATGGTAACCGGCATGGCACGGCCAATACCGTCTAATTCAGAAACACGGGTTTTATGTGCACTGACCAGTATAGCACCAGCACAGAAAAATAGGGTTATCTTGGCAAAGGCATGCATGGCAATATGTAGACTACCTGCCATTACACCGCTTGCAACCCCTAGCATGGCTGCAAGGATAATATAAGATAATTGGCTTATAGTTGAATAAGCAAGCCGTGCTTTCAGATTGTCTTTGTTCATCGCTATAATCGATGCACTGACAATAGTGAAACCTGCCAGCATAGAAAGCCAATAGGCACTATCAAGCTGTCCAATCAGGTCAATGCCAAAAATATAAACAGCAACTTTCATAATAGTAAAAACACCAGCTTTAACTACAGCCACTGCGTGTAACAATGAAGAAACAGGTGTTGGTGCTACCATTGCTGCAGGTAACCAACGGTGAAATGGCATTAAAGCCGCTTTACCGGTACCGAAGACAAATAGTAATAACAAACCACCTAGGATAGCAGGTTCGGCTTTTCCAGCAAGGATCCCACCTGGAGTGAATTCCAGTGTTCCTGTGATTGACCATGTCCATATAATAGCTAGTAGCAAAAAGCCAATTGAGGTTGTCATTAAGATACCAAGATAAGTCCAACCAGCACGACGCGCTGCGTCTGTACCTGCATGAGTAACTAGAGGTAGAGTGAAAAGAGTTAACATTTCATAGGCTAGAAACAGTGTTAGCAGATTGGCTGATAGGGCAATAGCTATAGTGGCAAAAATAGAGATAGCAAATGCGGTATAAAAACGTGTTTGGTTTTGTTCATGATGTGCACGCATATAGCCGATAGCATATAAGGATGTTACCGGCCATAAAAATCCAGCCACAAGTGCGAATACTAGTCCTAGAGGTTCAAGACGTAGTGCCAGCGATAAGCCGGCAAATGGTTCGAGTAACGTTAGCGTTACAGGTTCTTCAAAGTCGTAGCTAAGTGATATATTAACAACCAAAAATAGTAAGGTTACACCGCCGATAAGTGTTACTGCTTCACGCAAATTAGGTTTATTATGGCATAGCAGTACACCAACAGCTGTTAATAGTGGAATTACTAGCATTAAAATGTAAAGTAGTTCAATACTCATGGCGTTATTCCTATTAGCTGATTAACAGCAAGTGATGATATTCCCAGACTGATATCACTGTCTAAACCAAAATAAATATTGCTTAAAGCAAATATCCATAAAGCAACTATCATAGTTTGCGGTACCTTTTGTCGAGTCCTTCCATCGGGAACAGGTCGAAAATAAGCAACCTCTATGACTCGGCCTACATAAATTAGTGTCAGTACAGAAGCTACCAGTATCAATAGTGCCAATGGCCATAAGGACGCATCAAGTAAGGCAGTAACTAAGTACCATTTACTAACGAAACCAGCAGTTCCTGGTACGCCTATTAAGCTCAAGCCACCTATGAGAAAAGCAGCCATGGTCAATGGCATGGTCTTACCGATACCTGACATTACCGATAATTCGGTACTGGCAAAGCGGAAGTATATAATCCCAAGTGCCATGAATAAAGTTCCCTTAATTAAGGCATGGTTGAAGATGTGCAGCAATGCAGCAGTGAAACCTGGCTGACTAGCCAACCCGATGGCCAATAGAATATAACCAATTTGAGCGATGCTGGAGTATGCTAGCATACGTTTGACATTACTTTGGTAAACAGCATAAATAGAACCTCCCAATATGCCTATTGTGCCGAGTATCATCAATATTTTATCAAATGGAATTTGAAGAAGTGAAAATTCAATACCGAATAATGATAATTTGAAACGAATCATTACATAAACAGCTACTTTGGTCGCTGTTGCTGCAAGGAAGGTTGAGACTACTGAGGGGCTATAAGTATAAGCATTAGGTAGCCACTGATGTAGTGGCAGCATAGCTGCTTTTATGCCAGCACCTATTGTGATAAAGGCAAATGCAGCACGTATGGCATTGGTATCAGCAACCGCTGGTAAGCGTTGGGATAGATCTTGAATATTTAGGGTACCGGTCATTACATACATAAAACCTATTCCAATTAGAATAAAGGTGGCACCAATTGTTCCCATAATAAGGTATTGGTACGAAGCATGCAGAGCACGACGGTCACGTCCTAAGCTAATCAGGGCATAGGTAGAAAGAGATGATATTTCTAAAAAAACGAAAATATTAAATGCATCACCAGTGATACTAATACCAATAAGGCCTGCTAGTACCATCAATAAGGCAGTATAAAAGAACACTTGATTATGCTCGGGAATCTCTTTCTCAACACTTTTCAATGCATAGATACTGACTAACAAAGCTGAGCCTGTTAGAATTAATAACATCAAGGCACTTAGTGCATCAATGCGAAGCTCAATCCCTAACGGTGCATTCCAACCACCTAATGTATAGCTGAGTACATCGACTTCTTGTACCATCAACATCAGGTTGATTGAAGCGTAAAAGCAGAAAAAGGATGTCAGTAGGGTTATTAACCAGGCACTTTTTCGATTATTGAGTAATACGGATATTGCCCCTGCCAGCAAAGGTGTGACAACAATAAGAACAGGTAAGTGTGTCATCAGATTCAAGTGCTACTCCTATTTTCAAGATGAAAGTCATCGTTGTCGTCCATATCATGGATGTCATCTTCATCCGTGCTACCATAGGCTTCTTGAATACGTACAATGAGTGCCAGACCGACAGATGTTGTTGCAACGCCAACCACAATAGCTGTTAAGATGAGCACATGTGGTAGAGGGTTTGAATAGACATCAATATTGTCAGTGATTATAGGTGGGCTGCCTTCAGTTATCTTACCGAAGGTGATATATAAGATAAATACAGATGCTTGAAATACGGAAATACCAATCAGTTTTTTAATTAAATTGGACGATGCAATTACCATATATAATCCCATCATCATCAAAAGTACTACTATCCAGTAGTTAAAATGTCCTAATAGCTCATTCATAATGAATAACCTCGCGACCAGAAAAAGAATAATAGATTAGCAATATAGTAGAAAACACTGCTAAGCCAACACCAGCTTCAACAAGTAATATACCCATATGTTGTCCACTTACTGGATTGGAAGACAATGCGCTATAATCAAGAAATGGCTTGTTTGAAAGTAAACTTATCAGTCCTGTTACGCCATAAATTAATACACCAAGTGCGGACAGTCGTGGCAAAATAGTCGCAGGCATAACTTTCCTTGCGTAAGCTTCTCCAAAAACTAGGCTATAGAGAATAAAGCCGCTGGCAAAAATTACACCGGCTTGAAAGCCACCACCTGCACCAAAATCGCCATGAAATTGTACGTATAGGCCAAAAATAAGAATTAATGCTATCATAGGCTTAACGACTACCCATAGAACCAGGTTTTTTTCCGGTTCCTGTTTACGTTCTACATGACCCATTCCCAACAGTAGTAATACTGCGACACCTGCGCTGAATATAACCACAGTTTCACCAAAAGTATCATATCCACGAAAACTTGCTAGCACGGCAGTAACAACATTTGGAATATCAATGTTTAGTTGTGTCAACTGAATATATTCAGGAGCAACATGTTGGTGTACCGGTGCATTTGCATCTCCCATACTTGGAAAATCAGCTGTACCATAGATCAAAGCAGCACCAGTGAGTACTACAATGAATAACCCTAATAGTGAATGACGGTGCTTGACATTTTCAAATGCTCGGGTGAGTCGTAAAGCCGATAACATCAGTACAGTGGTAAAACCAGCACCAACTGCAGCCTCTGTAAAGGCAACGTCTACTGCGTCGAGGTCGAGAAATAACAAGGCGGTAACAAAGCTAAAAATACCAAATAACATAGTAACAACAAACAAATCTGTTATCTTGATTGCTGCAAAAGCAATCAGTATCAGAAAGGCTAGTAAACAAACATCAATCAGTAGCTGAAGATTCTCAATCACTTTGGCTCCTTGTCTGAAATATTTGTTTCAGTTTGTATTTGATTTTTTTGAGTCTTTTCAGAAGTTGTCTGAGTTGAACTTTGCAATGAGTTTTTAGTTTCCATTTCTGGTGTGGTACCACCGTGAGCAGCAGCACGACACAAAGCATGTGTTATAGTTGGATTAGCAATGATCATTATTAAAATTAACAGCATTAGTTTAGCAGCATCTAGTGTTAATCCACTGTCCAACATAATGCCGATAATCAATAATGTAGCTGCTAGCGACTCTGTGACACTAGCTGCATGCATTCGTGTAAAAAAATTAGGTAATCGTAATAGTCCGACTGCACCAGTCAGGGTTAAAAAACCTCCTAAGAGTAAACAGATATCACTTATCCAGCCAATTACTGTCATGATTGTTCTCCATGTGGTGGGTTATATTGCTCAAAAAAACGCATGACAGCCAGGGTTCCAATAAAGTTGACTAGTGCATACATCAACGCAATATCGACATAACTGAACCAACCGAGTGCGTGCCCGCCAACAACAATTAGTAAAACTGTTTTGGTACCAAAAGAATTGACAGCAAGTATTCGGTCATAAATACTTGGACCCATAAAGGCACGAATCAGTGTGAGTGCGAGTGTAATTAGCAAGGCAACTATAGCAGCAGCAATCATTTTCTCTGCTCCAAGCGGCTAAGGAGTCTTTCCATTTCACCCTTTTCCAGTTCATCTAAACCTTCAGCATTTAGTGCATGTACAATAAAATAATCTTCACCTACTTCTGTAGTTACTGTACCTGGTGTTAAGGTTATTGAGTTGGCATAAATAGTTTTGATTAATGAGTCGTTGATGTTGACTTTAATCTTACGGCAAGCTGGGTTAATCGACAAAGATGGATCCCAGATACGACGTACAACATCAATGTTAGAAAGAATAACCTGCCAGATAAGCCAGCCAAAATACGAAATCATTTCTATGGTAAATAGCATACGGACTGGGGCTTTGTCATTGCAATCCATGCGACTAACCATCCAGATAACAAGAATCACAGATACTAGACCTAGAGTCAGCAACAATATACTGGTATGACCGGATAATAAAATCCAAAACAGGGCAAGAATACAAGCTAAAATAAAATAATACATAGTTGTCATTATAATTTATAAAGCCTCCACATTAAATTTTTTACAATATCTCAACATTTCATGTACAAAAGAAGCTTGTTTATTTCTTCTGTCATAAATATGTAAGACTTTTTTAAATCCCAGCATAATATTTTCACTAGGTAACTAAATAGCTAATAAGACCAATCAATACAAAACTAGATATTACTAAGATAACCATCTTTATAACAAGTTCCATAATTTATCCTTTAAAACTGACTTTTAAGATTTGTAAATATAGCAATTTATTGTCAATCTCGATATGTATTATTTTTTGACACTTTCTTGACAATTACGACTTGATTAAATAAATGTCTGAAATTTATTTTTATAACTTCATATATATTTACAATAAAATGATAAAATAATAAAAAAGGAATCATATGAAATTAGTGTATACACTTTTACTACCAATAATCATGTTAGCACATGGTGGAGAAAAACATGAAAATAAAAATGAATCCCCTAAAAAAATAGAAATTAAAAAGAAAAATGATAATATATATTCTTATATAAACAAAGAATACATAAAAAATATAAAGCCAATATTTGAAGTAAAGTGTTTTAATTGTCATAGTGACAAAACTAAACAATATTGGTATTCAAACCTACCTATTGTTTCAAGTGTTATCAAAAAAGACATCCAAGAAGCAAAAAAACATCTTAATTTTTCCAAAGATTTTCCTTTTAAATCCCATGAAACACCTAGAAAAGATTTAATAAGTATTTTAGAAGTTTTTGAAAAAAGAACTATGCCTCCTTTTAGATATAGAATAATGCATAGTGAATCTGAAATAATAGAAAACGATATTGAAAAAATCAAAATATGGGTTGAAAAATCATTAAACTTGCTTAAATAAAAAAATGCCAACTGTAATTATAAATTTTTAAAATCTAAAACAATATTTGAAATCAGATTTTCCAATACAGAATAATTAATTGGTGAAAAGATAAAGTTTATCTAAAAATAAGCATCGGGCCGATTTTACTAAAAACACCCATAAAATTGCACTTAAAGATAATTTCTCACATATTGTACTATAAAAATGAGAAGATTTTCAGAAGAATTTTTAGTGGAGAAAAATGGCGAGAAGGTGTAGGAACTAAACCTACTAAGAGTTAGTCAACTAGCCCTCCATCGGGTTTGAAGAATGTGTGTAAAATACACTTTTTAATTTGCTTAAACAAAAAGTACTTACATATATATACTATCAAAAATACTAACCCATTTATAGTTTTCTTAAGAGTAGTAAGAAGTTCGCGAAAACAGAATTATTTCCATATAAAATTATATTTTTTTTCTTTATATTCTTCAAGTTTTTATTTTAATCTTTAATATTAAGGTTTTAGGCACTTTGTTGACACTTTTTACCACTATTATTATAGTATGATTAGTTCAAGAGTAGATTTAAAAAAAAATACCTTATATATAAATATAATTGGAATAGTTAATAAAGACCAAATTCCTGAAGCCCTTAATGAAATAGTAAAAAAATGTTCTATTATGAAAGAGGGGTATTTCATTATTAATGATATGTCTCTTTTTAGGTGTACATCTGAAAAGGAGCTAGATATTTTGTGCAATATTTCAGCTAAACTTAGTAAAGTAAAATCAGTAAATAAAGTTGTAAGAGTTCTTCCAAAAGACACTGAACTAAAATATATTCTTATGAAAAAAGATGTTCAACATAACTTAAATAATATTTTTTACGCTACTTGTAAAAAAGAAGCATTCACTATGATTCTTAAACTAATTTAAATTACTGGAATGCTACCTCTAAACTAGACAATTTTTTTAATAATTTTTGCGTTATATTCACAGTTATTTTAAATATTAAATATATAAAATTCAAAATCGGGCTAATGTTAATATACGTAAGTGTGTGGAGGAAATGGCGAGAAGGTGTAGGAATCGAACCTACCTTCAGACGGTCAACCGCCCAAACATCGGGTTTGAAGCCCGTGATGCCCACCAGGGTCATATACCCCCCACTTATGAGATAGAATTTTAGCAAAATTTAGGTAAAGATTAGCTTACCGCAAGGCATTATTTATTAAGATAGTCGCCATCTGCTATAAATTTTATAAGTTCTTCTTTTTTTAGGGGTTGAGAGTAGTAGTATCCTTGAATAATACTGCATTCCAGTTTTTGAAGTATTTCTAGTTCAAATGGGCTTTCTACACCTTCGGCAACAGTATTTATATTCATATTGTTCCCAATATCAATGATAGATTTTGTCAAAGACAAATTTTCTTGATTTATTGTTATATTTTGAATAAAAGATTTATCTATTTTAAGTTCATTAATTGGTAACCTACTAAGGATACTTAAAGAAGAAAATCCTGTTCCAAAATCATCTAAAGATATGCCTATTTCTTCTTTTCTAAATTTTTCTAGTAGTTTAATTGTTCCTTCTACGTCTTGAATTAATGCTGATTCAGTTATTTCAAATATTAGTTTGTTTGTAGGAAAGTTATTTGTTTTTGAAATTTTTAAAAACTTCTCTAAACAGGTGTCGTTTGAGAGCTGATGGGTAGATAAATTTATGGAAAGTTTGAAGTTGGTATTTGTTTTTTCCCATACTTTTTTTATATCTTTGATAGACTTTTCTAAAACAAAAAGTCCAATTTTTCTAATAAGGCCACTTTTTTCAGCAATAGAGATAAAGTCTAAAGGAGGAACTAAACCTAAATTTCTATTACTCCATCTTATGAGAGCTTCAACTCCTACCATTTCTTTAGTAATAGCATCAATTTTTGGCTGATACATCATAAATATTTCATCTCTTTTTATAGCTTGTCTAAGTTCACTTTCAATTTCTAATGATTTCTTAGAGTCTTTCTTCATATCGTCTTTAAAAAAAAGAAAAGTTCCTTTATTTATCTTTGCTTTATTTAATGCAGTATCTGATTTGCTAAGAAGTATTTCTGCATTATCTCCATCTTGTGGATACTGTGCAATACCCATACTAGCACCTATAAATATTTCTATACCATTTATTACAAAGGGCATAGAAAAGGTATCAAAAATTTTTTTAATAAATAAATCAGCTTCATCTTGATTATTCACTTCATAGAGAATACTAAATTCATCTCCACTTTGTCTTGCAAGAAACGAGTTATTATCTAGCATTGTTTTTAGTTTTTGTCCAACTTGTTGGAGAAGTTTATCTCCAAAAGTATGGCCATAAGTATTATTTACATGTGTAAAGTTGTCAAAATCTAGATACATCAGATAAAAGCTTGCTCTTTTTGATACTTTTTTCTTGATTTCATTAGATAAGTAGAGTCTATTTGGTAGTTTAGTCAAGGTGTCGTGTGTAGCAACATATTCAAAATTTTTTTGAGAAATTTGTTGAGTATTGTTGATTATTTTAAACAAGATATACAATACAAAAATAATTATAGTCATTATTATGATGTTTTTTATAATATCATTTTTAATATGTGAATATAAGACATTATATTTAGTAGAAACTATGGTGTATAAACCATAATCATTTAGATAACTTACTGCTGAAACCATTTTATTCTGTTCGTTGTCATAAAAAGGATCAATAGTAATAAGGTCTTGATCTAATAGCTTAGTTTCAGATAATTGTTTTAAAAATTTTTCATTTAATTTTGTTCTATAGATTTTTATATGTTCATTTTTTAATGCATTATTTTGAAATTGCATAAATCCATCTTTTCTTACAATTTGTACTGTTATATCTTGATTTATATCAAATGAATTCCAAGATGTCTCTCCCCCATCTATATTTATTCCCGCAGTCATTACTAATGGTACGTTACCTTTATCATTAACTATTCTAGCTCTGATAGGAATAACCCATTTACCTAATTCCTTCATAAAGTAAGTTTGCCCTATTTGCATAGTGTCAAAATGTAGTGCCTTTAAAAAGCTATTTTTAGACTGTTCATTAGAAGATAGATTGGGAAGTTTTTTACCCATTGGTATCTTTGAGACGATGATAAGTTGACCATCGCTTCTAGCCAATCCAAAGCCTACCATCCCTTTGTTTATATTCATCATTTGTTCTATTATATATCTACCATTTTCTGGGTTTTTATCTACATTATGATGAAGGAGATTTTGTCCTAATATCTTTAGTACAGATTCTTGGTGATGAAATGTTGAAAGCTCAGATTGCATAACAATTTTATTGATATGCTTTATATTAGTAATATGTTCTTTTTTTATGTCTAACCAAGCCAAATAAGTGAGTATAGTTGTAGCTATGATTACACAAAATGAGACAATAATAAAAAGTATCCAAACAGGATTTTTAACTACTAAAGTACTATTTCCCATTTTTATCCTTTTTATGTAAAGATAATTATTTTTACATATTTTATATTAATACGAGATAAATATATTATTCTTTTATTTTTTCAAGAGATCTTAATATCTCTTGAGACATATTATTTATAGATACCTCTTTAGAAACAGCCCCTAGTTCATATGCAACTTTAGGCATACCATAAACAACACAACTTTTTTCATCTTGTCCTAATGTTATGGCTCCACTTTGCTTCAGTTTTAGGAGTCCTTTTGCACCATCACTTCCCATACCAGTTAAAATCACTCCTATAGCATTTTTTCCAGCTACTTTTGCTACAGAATTAAATAGAACATCTGCTGATGGTTTATGTCCAGATACTTTTTCGCCACCACCTAGCTCTAAATAATAAGAAGTCCCTGAACGCCTAAGGACTATGTGTTTGTTACCTGGAGCAATAAATACTTGACCCACACCAAGATAATCTTTATTTTGAGCCTCTTTTACTTCTACTTTACATATTTGATTTAATCTATTGGCAAATTGTTTAGTAAATGACTCTGGCATATGTTGAACTATAATGATGCTAGGTGAGTTTGAAGGGAGGCTAGTAAGTATTTTTTTTATTGCTTCAGTTCCTCCGGTTGAAGAACCAATAGCAACTATCTTTTGAGTTGTTGTTAGATGAGTATTATAAGATAGAGTAGTCTGTTTTTTTGTGTTTGTATTTGCAATGGGTTTTGATTTTGATGCCATTAATACTTTTTCTATTAAATCTTTTTCTATTTCACTTTTACCTTCATATATGTTTGAATGAGGTTTAGCTACAAAATCAATAGCACCAGCTTCTAAGGCATCAAGTGTAGTTTGAGCACCTTTTTGGGTAAGTGAAGAAACCATAATGACAGGTATTGGTATATGTTTCATTAATTTTTTTAAAAATGTAATACCATCCATACGTGGCATTTCTACGTCAAGACATATTACATCTGGTCTGTTTTGAACTATTTTATTTCTAGCAACAAATGCATCTGGAGCAGTATCTATAGTGTCTATAAAACTGCATTTTTTTAAAATTTCATTTATTATAGCTCTTGCTGTTGCACTGTCATCAACTATTAATACTCTTATACCCATTACACAGTACCTGTGTATCTAAGAAGTATTTTACCTGTATCGCTTCTCATTAGTATTTTTCTTCCTCTTGTTCCACCTGTATCTTGTGCTGTGATTTTGATGTTATATTCCTTTAATATCTCTTTTGCTATAAGTATGTTTTTTCTTCCTATCATCATATCTTCTTGGCTAACGTTTATGACATTTGCCCCACCAAATATCTTTGCTTCTAAGTTATACTTCTCACATCCAATATTTAACATATTATCTACTAATTTGGGTATAGATATATTTCCATACTTTGGGCTTTGTAAACCATTATCATTCCACAGTGGTACAAGGTAATGATTCATACCACCTATATGTTCAAATTTATCATATATGCAAACAGAGATACAAGAGCCAAGTACAGTACTTATTTCTGTGGGTTTGGCACCCACAAATATCTCACCTACATGTATATATTTTTTATTGTACATTAAAATTCTACCATCTCATTTGAATCATTATTTTCGAACATAAATTCATTTGAACCAAATGCAGTAGAGAGTTCAAGCTCATTGTCATCTACATAAGGAATAGTAACTATAAATTTTGTGACATCTCCATCTTGTGTATTATCAATTATGCCATTAAGTGCTTCACTCATCCCTTTTGCTACACTTAATCCTAATCCTAGACCGGCAGTTTCTCTTGTATTACCAGTTTCAAAGTGTATGAATCTATTGTATATATCTTTACAATGTTTTTCTTTTATACCCTCTCCTCTATCTTCAACTACAATTTTAAAATTATTTTGTTCGCATATTATTGTTACTGTTACTTCACCATTTGGATATGAGTATTCACAAGCATTTGAAACTAGATTTAACAATATCAGGTATATTTTTTGAGAATCACTTATAATTTCTTTATCACAGTTGTATTCTAAAATTACAGTAAGGTTATTTTCGTTTATAAGCTCAGCAAAATAAGCTTTTACTTCATCAAATATTTCATGGATAGAGAGTTTACTATATTCATTGCCTATTTCCCCTGCTTCTATCTCAGAAGCTGCAAATATATTTTTTAAACTAAAATCTAATGTTAATAATTCTGTATTAAGAAGAGTACCTAAGGTATTGATCTTTTTTATATTATCTGTTTTAGATAACATATTTGATATATTTAACAAAGAAGACATTGGGTTGTTAAATTCATTTTTTACAAGTGAGAGAAATTGACTTTTTACTTCTTGAGCATCTTTACTTTTTTTATTTAAATCAAGAAGTTTTTTTGTTAAAAATTCCATCTCTTCAATAGAGGACGTTTTTTCATCAAATCTTCTTGCAATTTCTTTTAATAACTCGTTGTCTTGTGCTTTTGAAATATCCATTTTTATTCCTTTATATATATTGAAGAAGAGGCACCTTTGAGAGAAGCTACTCTATTAGTTATTGACTCAGAATGACCCAATAACAATAAGTTTCCTTTATTAAGAAGTTTATTTAGATTGTTGATAACATCTAGTTGTGTTTTTTTGTCAAAGTAAATCATTACATTTCTACATAAAATAAGGTTGAATTTATTTTTAAATATACTGTAATTTCCAGTTACTAAGTTAAAAGATTTAAAAATTATCATATCTTTTATCTCTTGTTTCACAATATAATTTGTTCCACTTTTCTCAAAGTACTTTTGTAATTGCGTTTTAGTTAAACCTTCAATTTCTTTGTCACTATATACTCCCTTAATAGCTTTCATTAGTATATCGTTTGAAAGGTCAGTTGCTAATATTTTTATATCCCATGATTTAAAATCATTTAGGTTTTCTTTTAAAAAAATAGCTACAGTATAAGGTTCTTGTCCACTAGAACATGCACTTGACCAGATTCTTAGTTTTTTTTCTTTACATGTAGAGAGGTATGTTTTGAGATATTCCCATTGTGATGCCTCTCTAAAAAATGAAGTTACATTGGTAGTGATAGCATCTGCAAGTAAAAAAAGCTCACTTTTATCATTTAAAAAGTATTCATATAGTTCCTTATAGTTTTTAAGGTTTAATGCATTTACCCATTTTCTTAATCTAGATTGGACAAGTGCACGTTTTTTATCACTAAGAGATATACCAAATTCATCATATACAAGCTTTTGAAAGAGTTTGAATTCTCTTTGCTTTATCTCTATTGAATTCACTTTTTACCTTTTTTTTGACCCCAAAGTGCTTCAACATTCAATATAAGAGCTATTTCACCATTACCCATAACTGCACTACCTGAAAACTCTTTTATGTTTGACAGGGCATAGCCTAGAGGTTTGATAACAACTTGCTGACGACCAATTAAATCATCAATAAGTAATGCGAATTTACCATTTTCACTCTCTATACAAACTAATGTTGACTCCCAAATATCCGGTCTATTTTTGCAAGTATTTAAAAGCTCATTAAGTCTTACTATAGGGATCATTTCGCCTCTTAAATCTACAAATTCACCTTGATCTTTAAATGTGTGAACAATACTTTTTTGTGGTATAAAAGACTCTATTACACTTAATGTAGGAAGTATGTAAGTGTCATTTTCACTTTGAACTAACATACCATCAATAATAGCTAATGTTAAAGGAAGTAGTATTGTAAATGTTGAACCCTTACCTTTTTGTGAACTAATCTCAACTTTACCCTTTAGTTTTTCTATCGAAGTTCTAACAACATCTAATCCCACACCACGACCTGATATATCGCTTATTTGATCAGCTGTTGAGAATCCTGCTTTCATAATAAGACCAAATATCTGAGAGTCACTAAGTTCTTCGCCTTCCTTTACAAGTCCTTTTTCCTTTGCTTTTTGAAGAACCTTATCTTTATCTATACCCTTACCATCATCATTTATCTCTATCGCTATTTTCCCACCTCTATGATAGGCTCTTAGAGATACTGTACCAACAGGACTTTTCCTTTGATCTTCTCTCTCTTGTGCACTACTTTCAATCCCGTGGTCAATAGAGTTTCTTATGATATGAATAAGAGGGTCAGAAAGAGAATCTATCATGGTCTTATCTATTTCAGTCTCAGCACCTTCAACTACTAGGCTTATCTCTTTATCTACTTTTTTTGAAGCGTCCCTTACTACTCTTTTCATTTTTTCAAATGTATCGTGAATAGGAACCATCCTAAGTGACATAACTCTGTTTTGTATAAGTCTTGTCGTTTTTGAGAGAATATTTATTGTCTTAGTAATGTTTTCATTTTTTATAGTTTGAATCTCTCTATTTTCTGAGAGAAAGTTCTGGGCAATAACTAGTTCTCCAATAGAGTCAAATAGTTCATCAAGTTTATTTGTATCAATCTTGACGTAAGAGTGTGCATCACTTTTTCTTTTTCCTTTTTTCATTGGAGCGGCTGCATTATCTTCTGCTCTCCTTCCAAATTTTATCTCTTCTTTTTCTATAGTTTTTGGGGCTTCTTTTTGAGAAGTATAAATTTTTTCAAATATATACTCATTATCATCAAGGTATTCAAAAATATCTTTTATAGAGTCTTTTTTTTCCTTTGAGGCAAAGTACACAGTAACTGTTTTTATGTAAGATGTCTCAGGATTTAAGTCCTCTATATCAGGGGTATTTGACATATCCCAATATGATTCTAATATATGTCCCTCTTTAGAAAGAAGTTTAAAAAGCTTTGAGTGGTCAAACCCTCGAAAATATACATCATCATCAAGTTTGAGAGTGATTTTATATAAAGATTCATGCTCTATAAGCTCATTGGTGAGTTTGTCTATGTCAACACTGATTTGGTCTTCATTGTTAAATTCTGCTGATAAATCAAATTCTTCAATTGAAGTATCTTCTGTGCTTTTTGTTTCACTATTTAGTAACTCTTTTATATTTGCCAAACATTTATTATATTGGCTTGGCAGTTCTTCTATACCTTCAATTTCAATTTCAAGTACTTCTTTAATGATATCAACAGCTTCTAAAAACACATCTATGATATGTGAAGTTATCTCATCATCACAGTTTCTGTAGTAATCAAGAGCATCTTCAAAGTGGTGAACAAATTCGCCAAGTTTAGAAAATCCAAATGAATTAGCACTTCCTTTAAGGGTATGGACTCCACGAAATAGTTCGTTTAATAACTCTTTATCTGTTGGGTCATCCTCAAAGTTAATGATATCAACATCTAGTTTCTCTATTATTTCACTAGCTTCTTCTATAAAAATCTTTTTTAATTTATTTATATCCATACTGCTGTACCGTAGTTTTTAAACTTAGTTTTTCCCTCATCTATAAGAGGGATTTTTATACTTGGTTTAGCTTTTTTTATAGCGAAGAGTAAGGAGAAGAGTGATGATGTAGAAAACTCTTCAACTCCTCCTATAAAACTTATCTCTTCAATATACTTTAGTCGTGTAGAGATGAATTCTTTAAGCTCACATACATCATCTAACTCCATGTCGAGTTCTATCTCTAGGACGTCACCATCAATTGTCATCTTCGTTCTTTTCCATGTTTGTTATATCTACAAGCTCATCTTGTTCGAAAATCTTTTTAAGATTTAGAATCATAACAACATCTTTATCAATTTGAGCAACTTTTTCTATAAAAGATGTATCAACACTTGTTCCAAATTTTGGAGGCTCTGTTAGAGTAGAGTGTTTTATAGATAAAACATCCTCTACTCTATCTACTATAAAACCAATAGATACATTGTCAATTTCATTTATGACAATCGCTGTATTTATATCATGAGCTCTTTCAGCCATTCCAAATTTTAACCTAACATCAACTATAGGTATAACTGTACCTCTAAGATTAATAACTCCTTTTATATAGTCTGGAGTTTTAGGAACACTTGTTATATTCATAGAAGCTATTATCTCTTTTACATTTGATATATTTAGCCCATAACACTCTTTGTCTATAAAAAATGTTAAAAATCTGCTTATACCATAGTTCAGTTCTGTGTTATTCGTACTCATTTTAGAACTCCTTTAGATCATCTTCATCCAATGGAAATACATCACTTGGGTCTTCGACTTTCTTTTGAGGTGCTTTGTTGGCTATTCTCTTTTTAGGTTTTGTACTTGTAACTCTTTTTGTATTTTTAGTTACAGCAGCTCCTTCTTCAACATAACCGACCATATCAGCAATAACACCAACTGTGTCTTTCATTGAAATTGCCTGAGCGTTTAACTCTTCACTTGCCGCAGCAGCCTCTTCACTAGTTGCTGCATTTTGTTGAGTTATATGATCTATCTCACCCATAGCACTTGCAATTTGGCTCATTCCTTCACTTTGTTCTTTAGCTGAGATAGAAATCTCACCTATAAGATTTGAAGTTTTTTTGATTTTTTCTAAAATATCATTAAAAGCAGTGCTTGTTTGTTCAGAAATCTCTGAACCTTTTTTAGCTTGGTTTATTGACTCTTCAATAATATTTGCTGTCTCTTTTGCAGCATCAGTTGAACGTTGTGCTAGTGCTTTTACTTCATCTGCAACTACTGCAAATCCTAGTCCATGTTCACCTGCACGTGCTGCTTCAACTGCTGCATTTAATGCAAGAAGTTTTGTTTGTGATGCTATCTCATCTATGGTTTTTATAATTTTTGAGATTTTTTCACTTGATTGATTTATATCTTGCATTGCACTTGTTAACTCTGTACCTTTTTCATAACCTTGTTCTGCTGCATCTTTTGTTTCACGTGCTAAGATATCTGCTTCCCTTGAGTTTCCTGCATTTTGTGTATTGATTGAGGTTGACTCTTCTATGGTTGCACTAACTTCTTCAACACTACTTGCTTGATTACTTGCTCCTTCTGCAAGCGATGTAGCACTATCAGCTATCTCATTAGATGCATTAACAACTTGGTTGTTTGCTTCTATTATTGAGCGAACTGCTTTTATGATAGTTGATGTTATATTTTTAGTAATAAAAAATGCGAGTAAAATACTGACTATAATAGCTATAATTAAACCTATTATCATAGTGTTAATTGACTCTTTCATTGCTTCATCAGATTCAAGTGCAAGTTTGGTAGTTCCATTTAATCCAGCAGCATATACATCTTCAACAGCTTTAAGAGCAACAGTTCCAACTGCAGTAAGCTTTTTTAAGACATTGTTTGCATCTTCTGAAGCTTTAGAAAGTTCTATAAGTCCTTGTTTATAATTATTACCAGCCTTATCAACAGAATTAATAAAATCTATATCTATTTGTTTTGTTGTTATCAGTCTTAAGTGTTCGTATACCTTATCTAATTCATCAAATTTAGCAAAGCCCTCTTTTAAAATACTTGCATCACGACGAGCAGCTGATTTGAAGTTTGCAATCCTTACATCAGCTCCTAAGTTTATGACTTTTTCAACATCGTAAATTTTACTAAGCCTAGTTTCCAATTGTTTTAATGGAACGTTGTTTTTTAACTCAGTGTTAAATTTTCTTTTTTGATTATCTAGAAGATTTCCAGCTTCTTTCATAAAAATCCCAGCATTTCTATCTAAGGAAGCTCTTATTTCACTTTTTCTCTTAAAGATATTATTTAAAACTTCTGTTTCTGCTTGATACTCTGTAACTTCTTTTTCCAGTGGAACAAGAAGCTTTTTAAGAACTAAAAGTGTTGGTTGTTCAGTAACTAATTGTCGTGTTTCAACAATATACTTATTTGTTGCAGTAAAATACTTTTTTGTTTCTTCATAGTATTTTACATCTTCTGTAAAGATAAATTTTGCTGCAGCAATTCTTGCTTTTGAAAAATTATTTTGAATTTCTCCAGCAATTCTAACTTCAGGAACATATTTTTCATTTAATGCGATTGCATTTTTTTCTGATATTTTCATATTATATATACTCATTGAACCAAGTATAATAGTAATCAATAAAACTGCACTAAACCCACTAGATACTTTTTTTCCTAATGTCATATTCATTTTATCTCCCTTGTATATTATAAACCCAATACCATAGATATTGCTTTTGTTAATTTCTCATTGCTAAATGGTTTTACCAACCATCCTGTAACACCTATCGCTTTACCTTTTGCTTTCATCTCTGCTGAACTCTCTGTAGTTAAAATCAAAATAGGCTTATTTTTAAAAGCCGCATTTGCTTTTAGTTTTGCTGCTAAGTCAAGACCATTGAGTTGAGGCATATTTATGTCGCTTATGAGCATATCATAGTCTTCACTGCCATTTTCTAATGATTCTAAAAGTTCTGCTGGATTTAAATAAGTGTTAAAGCTTATCGTACCATTGTCTACTAAATCTTCTACTGCCATTTCCGCTGTTGCTAATATTGTTTTAGAATCATCTACCAATATCACTTTTTTTGCCACTTTTAATCCTTTATGTTTTCTATTTAATTATATTAAAAAAATTCTAAATTATCACCCTCATCAACCTCTTTATTTTCAAATATCGCTTCAAGTTGCAAACATGAACTAAGAAGTGATGCATCAAGATAATGTATATCTATTGCCTCTTGTTTTATAAATATAGTTTCTCTCCATGACGATAAATCATTTAGTAAATTCAACAGTTGAGAAACAAAGATTTTTATTTGTTCACTTTTAAATTGCTCTTCATTTAATGATTTTAAAAAGTCAATAAGAGTTTTTATTGCGTATACCAAATGCTCAAACTCTGTTAAAAGTTCTATAACAGAATAATACTCATCAAACTCAGCACAAACTAACTCCATAGACTCTTTAGAAGGATCTTTTTCAAATGATATTATGTATGCATCAAGTGAGTTTTCTATTTTTTCAAGAGAATCAATTTTTGGCATTATAGAGATAGCTGTGTTTTCAACATACTCTTGTGCTGTTGGATTATTATTATGCGTTTTAGAGAGTATGTTTTTAGTCTCATCCGCAATCAAAATAGTCTCTTTTTTAGTTTCAGTAATTTTTGTTAGTTTAAAAGATAAGGTTCCATTTTGTATTAGATGAATAGCATCAGGAATGTGTTTTACAATTATATTGTTAAGAGTTATATTTTTTATAGAGTTGATTTCATTGATCATTATAAAAATATAATCTTCATTTTCTTCTATATTTATAGTAAATGGTTTTCTTATTTTGATAAGCCACTTACTTATACCATATATAATTCTTATATAGTCACTGAAATTTTTACAGTTAAATTGATTTGAAACTAGAAAGAAGTCCCAAAATTGAACTATAGAAGTTTCATTTTTTACATAAAATATAGTTCTTCTGTCATAAACTGACTTGCTAAATGGATTTAATGCATCTTCGTTGAGAACTCTATTTTTTCTTAATGTAATTATATTAATATAATTTTTCACTCTTTGAACGAACAATTTAGAATCTATGGGTTTTGTAAGGTAATCTTCAGCACCGTTTAAAAGCATTTGTTGTTTTGATTCTTTGTCATCAAGAGCACTAAGTGCAATTATCATAGGTGATTTTGGCATTTCTTTTATGATTAAAGTAGCTTCCATTCCATCCATAATAGGCATCATTATGTCCATAAAAAGAAGGTCATAATCTTGCTTTTGGCACATCTGAACAGCTTCTTTACCTGTTCTTGCTTCAAAGGCTTCTACATCTTCTATATCTTCAAGAAGCAAGTCGATTGTTAGTCTGTTGTTCTCGTTGTCATCTACTATAAGAATTTTTGTCATAATTTTTTTCTTTTTACGTATTTTGAAAAATAACTAAAGTTTGAATTGAGATAGATTTTGTATAAAGTATCTAAACATATAGAGTTTATATTGTTTAAGATGGCATATTTGTTTTGCATATTTAAAAAGGTACTATTTAGTATAAAAAGCATCGATACTCCCTTCCTTGTGGAAAATTATTGAAGCTTAACCTCATCAATTACTATACTCTAAAGAAGCTGACGTAATTATTAAATTAGTTTGATTTATTATTAGGAACTCTTTTTGCTTTATACTTTTGAAACATTTCTACATGTAAAGGATAATTTTTGCGAATTAGATTGGAGAAATCCTCTGTTATCATAGAGATACAGGACAATTCAAAGTATTTAAAAGGTCTTTCTAGAGCACTTTTAGAAGCAAAATGTAGAGATCAAAAATTAGAGGTACTAAAATATATATATTATATATGTGTAAAGAATGTAAATTACCATAATCCTCTATTTTTTAAAAAACTTATAAAATCATCACATAAGCAAATAGAGTTACATGTAGATAAAGATGAAACTATGAAACAACTATATAGATTATTAAAATCTGATGAAAAAGATCCTATTCACGTAATAAGAAAAAGATACCTCAGATTGGCAAAAACATATCATCCTGATAGAGTGAGTTATACTGATTCTAGTTTAATAGAAGAATATACTCACAAATTTCAAAAAATTCAAAGAGCTTATGAGATTCTAAAACTTAAAAGAGCCTCTTAAAGATATTATGGTAGTATCACTGTTGTTTAAAATATATTGTAATTTTTACAAAGGATGATGCGTTGGGTGATTGTAATGTAGTACTTGAACTACTGTTTGTTATAGTAATAGCAATCCTTTTTGGCATTTACAGAGAGTTGGTGCAAAAAAAATATAAAAAAGATATGCGTGAGCTTTTAGTACAAGTAGAAGAAAAAAATTCATTACTTAAAAGACTCTCCACCACTGATAAATTAACAGGACTTAATAACAGAATAAAGATAGATGAGGTTTTAAAGAGTGATTTAAATATGTTTAAAAGATATGAAAATGTATTTAGTGTTATTCTTATAGATATAGATCATTTTAAAAAAGTAAATGACAATCATGGGCATCCTGTAGGTGATGAGGTTCTTAAGCAGTTTGCAAAGATTTTAAAAAATAGTGCAAGAATTACAGATACTATAGGCAGATGGGGTGGTGAGGAGTTTATGATTATTGCTTCAGAAACTGATTCTATTGGTGCAACAAAGTTTGCTACTATTATAAAGCAAGCTATAAATGAACATAGTTTTCCAAGAGTAGGTAGGGTAACTGCTAGTTTTGGATTATCTCAGATATGTGTTGGTGATAGTATTGAAGATGTTGTTCACAGAGCAGATTTAGCTCTTTATACTGCAAAAAAGAATGGCAGGAATAAAGTAGTGTGTGGAAGATAACCGCACACCATAATATCAAATTACAAAATACTTATGAGCATCTTCCCTTTTTTCTAAAGGTATTGTTTTGATAACATCATTTCCTATATAAACATCATATTGTATATCCGTAGTTGTTTTTGCAAAAGTTAGAACTATTTGTGCACTTAAGTTTTTATCTTTTTGGTTAGCATCAGCTGAGAGAAGAGCAAAAGGTCCAGGAATTTTGTCTACTTTGACTCTTAGATACTTCTCATTCATAGCATTTTCAAGTAATTCATTCTCCGCTTGGTCTCTTCCTATAACAAGTTTTGAACCATCAGGAAGTCTTAGGTGGCGACCATTTTTTAGTACATCAATATCTTCTACATGTAAATCGTTATGTTCTATAAATTCTCTCATCTTTTTTGTAAAATTAATGTCAGTTAAAAGACAACCGCCACCAGGACTTTGAAAATCTTCCCATCCAAAATCACTTGCTAGCTGAAGTTGAACTTCTCTACTTCTTCCACTTATATCTAAGAGTTTTTCTCTATCAACCCAACCTTCACGCTCAGGCTTTGTAATCTCTAAGTTTTTTGCACACATTGGACGTAGTATTAAATCATCTTCATCTTCTGCAAGCTTTTTTACCAAATTAAGAGCTTCTGCACGTTGGCTCATAGGACGCTGTCCTAGAATCTCACCAGTAACCATAAAATCAGCATTCAACTCTTCTAAATACTCTTTGGCAATTCTAAACATAAAGCCATGGCAATCAATACATGGATTGAAGTGTTTACCATATCCATATTGTGGGTTAAAAAGAACTTTTTTTATGTATTCATCTCTAACATCTATTATCTTAAACTCTGCTCCTGCTAGTTCGGCTCTTCTTTTCATAGTTGCACTAACATCTGTTCTACTTCCAAAACCTATATTCATGTTAATTGCTGTTACTTTTATGCCTTGTTCAGTCATTAGTTTAATAGAAAGCATACTGTCTAGTCCACCACTAAACAGTGCTAGTGCATGTCTTTGTCTATTTTCGTTCATACTTTACTAATTTTCCTTGTTTTAATTTATATATTTTTTCTCTTACTTTACCCATGGCAAAACTCTTGTTTTTATAATCCATGTTTGAAGCTTTTATATTATTAAACTCTTCATTATAAAAATTGTACAAAAATTGTATCATAGAACTCATCATTTCATCTTCATCATACTCTTTGATATCGTCATTAAGAAGAATTTTTCTTAAGCTGGGATTCTCTTTGTCATTATTTAGAAGTGCTAAGAGTTCCATGTTGTGAGTTTTAAACATACTTACATCTATCGTATCTAAAAGAGTATCTATAAAATTGGGCTTGGTCAATAAAGTTTTGATAATAGTAAGTTCTAGCATATCTTCAAATACTCTTTTTTGCCCTTGAAATCTGTTTGATTGGTGAGTTTGGACTTTAACTAAATTTTGATTTATATTCAGGGTTCCTGAGAGTACTCCCGCATAACTACTTGCAATAGAACTAGGGAGTGTTTTTAGATAAGTACTTCCTTCTTCTAAAGCTTTTTGTTTCTCTAATGGATTGTGCAAGTCATATTTTTTTACTATTTTTTCTATAGAGAATTCTATAAAAGATTGAGGATTGTTAAAAAGCTTATTTAGCTTTTCACTTTGACCTTTTTGAACCATATCAGCGGGGTCCATTCCTTCTGTAAAAAGAATAACACCACCACCAATACCAACTGCACTTAGCATCATTGAAGCTTTTAGAGCAGCTGCTACTCCAGCATTGTCACCATCATAGGCTAAGATTACTTTAGGGTTTCCTCTACTTATAAGAGGTATATGATCCTTCGTTAAAGCGGTTCCAAGAGTAGCAACTGCATTTGTAAATCCTGCTTGATGAAGCATGATAACATCTAGATAACCTTCAGTAACTATAACAGCTCTATTTTGATATATACTGTCTTTTGCAAAATTATAACCGTACAGAAGATATGATTTGTTAAAAAGTTTTGTTTGAGGAGAGTTGACATATTTTGCTTGGTGTCCACTAATGGTTCTTCCACCAAAGCCAACTATTTTCCCACTAGCTGAATGGATAGGAAATGTGATTCTTTCTATAAATCTAGCATAGTTCCTTCCATTTTCTCCAATTCCGGCTACTCCTGTTTCCACAGCTTCACTGATGCTGTACCCATTTGAGCTTAAAAAGCTTAGGTTCTCAGGTGAACTTGGAGCATAACCAAGCTCAAACTTCTCAACACTTGCTTCACCAATACCTCTATTTTTTATATATTCTAAAGCTTCTTTTTTATGGTCAAGATTTTTTTTAAAAAACATATTAATGTTTTCTAATAGTTTTCTGTCTTCTTTTATTTTACCATCACTCGCAGTATAATCAAGTGAGAAGTTGTACATGGTTGCAAGTTTTTCTATGGTTTCTGGATAAGTGAGCTTTTCATATTCCATCACAAATTTGATGCTATCACCACCGGCTCCACAACTAAAGCAGTGGTATATCTGTTTGGATGGACTTACTACTAAGCTTGGGTTGCTATCATCGTGAAAAGGGCAGACGCACTTCCAGTTTGCACCATTTTTTTTCAGCTCCATGTAGTGTCCTACTACATCAACAATATCAAGTCTTGTTTTTAAATTTTCAATGGAATTGTTATCTATCATGAACCTATTATACTAAATTCGCTATAATAATCTCCTTTTAGATAAAAGTAAAATTGAGAAGGAGCATATTTTGGATGGTATTTTTTTAGAGTATCGTGATCCCATAGTCGGGCTTATCATTCTTTTTTCTGCTATTTTTTTAATCTCCTTTGTAAATTATTGGTGGGGAGCTTATAAAAGTAAAGAAGAAAAAGCAGGTATAGAAGATTTTATAAAACGTTTTGAAATAGTAAGTGATGAAGGTGAATTTAAATCACTTTTAAAAGATAAAACAATCCCAATCGAATCTTTAGTACTTTTAGCTCATGGGTATAGTAAAAGCGGTGACTTTGAAAAAGCAATAGGACTTTATCTGCTTGCACTTGATAGAACTAAAAAAAGAGAAGAGAAAGAGTATATCTTAAGTGAGCTTGGAAAAACTTATTTTAATGCAGGATTTTTAAGACGAAGTTGTGAAGTTTTTTTAGACTCTTTAAAACTACATCCTAGAAATGAAGAGTCTTTAAAATATTTAAGCGTAAGTTATGAAAAACTAAAAGAGTATGACAGAGCTATAGAGGTGTTAGATTCTTTAGAAGAACTTGGCGCAAAAGTAGAAAATCAGAGATATTATCTTATGGCGTTATCTGTTAAATACGATTATAAGATGAGTGATAAAGAGAAAATTGATACATTAGTTGGAATGCTAAAGCATGCTCCATTTATAGAGAGAAAGATATTTGAATTTTGGCAAATAACAAAGATGGAAGTAGATTTAGAATTATTTGAAACATTTAATCATAAAAAACTTTTAGATATGTTGTGGATGGCTGATTTGGAGTGGTTTGATATTTCTAAGAGTAAAGTACCCTTGCTTCAAGAAATAAGTAGTGCAAGAGGTTTAATAAAACCACAATGTGAAGACCATACCTATTTTGAGTTAGAGGTTTTATCTAATTTAAACTCTGTTGGATATAAAAAAGCATCACTTAATTTTGAGTATATTTGTGATGAGTGCAAAAATAGTTTTCCAATACATTCTCACAGATGTCCAAATTGTCAAGCAATAGCATCTGCTAATATTGAACCAATAATAACAAAAGCAGTTTATGAAGATAGCGTCTCTTTTCAATAAAAGAGAATATAAATAAAATAATATTAAGAAAGGATATAGATGACAAAAGAGTTAGTTAACCTACAAAAGCGTCTGGATTATCAGTTTGAAAATCAAAATCTGATAATCGAGGCACTTACACATAAAAGTTATAAAAAACCTTATAATAACGAGAGATTGGAGTTTTTAGGGGATGCTGTACTGGATTTAATAGTAGGTGAGTATCTTTTTTTCAAATTTTCGAATGTTCCTGAAGGTGATCTTTCAAAGCTGAGAGCTTCGTTAGTTAATGAAAAAGGTTTTGAGAAGTTAGCTCGTATACTAAAATTAGGTGAATGTATATATCTCTCTATTGCAGAAGAAAACAATCAAGGAAGAGAAAAACCCTCTTTACTTTCTAATGCTTTTGAAGCAGTAGTTGGAGCACTCTATCTTGAAGCAGGGCTTGAAAAAGCACGCTCTATAGTTGTGCCTGTTTTAGAGTCTGCTTATCCTAAAATTGATTTAGATACTGTTTTTAGAGATTATAAAACAACCTTGCAAGAGTATACGCAAGCAAATCAAGGAATAACTCCTGAGTATGTTATGGAACGCTCTTTTGGACCAGATCATCAAAAAGAGTTTGAAATCTCAGTTAACATTTACGGAAAACAGATTTCAAAAGCATTAGGAAAAAGTAAAAAAGAGGCACAACAAAATGCTGCAAAAATAGCATTAGAAGTTTTAAGTGGAGCAAGTGATGACGAATAGTTTTGGAAAAAAATTTAGTTTTGCAACTTTTGGTGAGTCACATGGAAAAGCTTTAGGATGTGTTGTTGATGGTGTTCCAGCTGGTCTTTTAATAGATGAAGAGTTTATTCAAAGTGAACTAGATAGAAGAAAACCAGGGCAAAATAAATTTGCAACTTCTAGAAAAGAGGCTGACAAGATAGAAATACTAAGTGGTGTTTTTGAAGGCTTATCTACAGGAACCCCAATAGCACTAATTATTTTTAATGAAAATCAAAAAAGTAGAGATTATGACAATATAAAAGATATATTTCGTCCAGGACATGCTGATTTTAGTTATTTTCACAAATATGGTCTGAGAGATTATAGAGGTGGAGGAAGAAGTAGTGCAAGAGAGACAGCGGCTCGTGTGGCAGCTGGAGCAATTGCAAAGATGATGTTAAAAGAGCTAGATATACATGTAAAGAGGGGGGTGTGTGAGATAGCAGGAATAAAAGCTGAAAACCTTGATTTTGATTACGTACAAAGCAGTGAAATATATGCACTGGACAATAAAAAAGAACAGAATTGGAAAGATGCTATTTTAGAAGCAAAAAATGCACATGACTCTGTAGGTGGGGTTGCTCATGTAAAAGTAACAAACGCGCCAGCTGGACTAGGTGAACCACTTTACTATAAACTTGATGCTATTTTAGCTGATGCTATGATGGGGATAAATGGGGTAAAGGCTATAGAAATAGGAGAAGGATTTAACTCTGTTAGCCTAAGAGGTTCACAAAACAATGATCATATAAAATCAAAAGGATTTGTAACAAATCATAGCGGAGGAATACTTGGCGGTATTAGTA
>CBDLTN010000005.1:0-50875 GCA_965306065.1 uncultured Sulfurospirillum sp.
TTATACTACTTCATGAGCTTTATTCTCTAATTTAGAAAATTTTTCTATATTCTTAAACTAATCTACGTTTTTCTCAAAAAATTGTTATTTTTGTGTTACACAGAAATTTTATAATTTCATAATCAAATTAAAAAAGGAGTTGATTATGAGATTGTTTACTAAGATTTTAACCGTTGGAGTATTGAGTACTTCAGTATTGGTTGGGGCAGGAGTGCCTGATGCACCCAAAGATTTTCCTAAAGGAGAACTAGGAAGGATAGTTAAACTGGGTCAAGAGATAATGGTTAAAACTGATACTCATCCATTGACAAAAGATTTTGTTGGGAACAAACTTCAATGTACAAGTTGTCATTTAAAGGGCGTAGACGGATTAGCTGGAACAGCCAAAGGAATTGGAACATTCATAGGAACTGCAACTGCATTTCCAGCATTTTCCAAAAGAGAAAAATCAGTACAAACTCTTCAAAACAGAATCAATAACTGTTTTATGAGAAGTATGAATGGTGTGCGTCCAATCATAGATACTGAAGCTTCGGTCGCAATGGCTGCTTATGTAACATGGCTTTCCACTGGTCTTCCTATAAAGTTAAATGAAAAAGCTCCAACAGGAACATATAATACAAAAAGATGGATTGGTGGATTTAAAAAACTAAATAAAATCCAAAAAAAAGCTACACATAAAAACTATATAACTGGACAAAAACTATATGCTCAAAAATGTGCTTCTTGTCATGATATACGAGGAAAAGGTGTTGGTAATTTTCCTCCATTATGGGGAAAAGGATTAGCATATAATACTGGAGCTGGTATGAGTAAACTAGGTAAAGGTGCTAGATGGGTTCAATCAAATATGCCTTTAAATCAAGGAGATACTTTAAGTGACCAAGAAGCATCTGATATCATGCTATATGTAAACGCTCAAGAAAGAGATGATTTTGATCTATCAAAAGGTTTGCTTCCAAGACAAGAGATGGGGCACTATAATTCAAAAGTTTTAAAAGAAAAACACTCAGTAAGAAGTAATTTTAAGGCATTTGGTTTGGATGTTGATGTGATAAGAGGCGACAAAGTTATCAAGTAGACCAAAAGTACTAGAGAGCTAAACTTCTCTAGTACTTTACTTTGATATAATCGATTATGAAAAAAATTTATCTTTTATCTCTATCTTTTTTTATAATAACTCTAATAATACTTTTCGTACTTTACAATAGGTACTCTTCTTTTTATGAAGATGAACTTACTAACAGTTATATATCAAAAAATATTGACATACTAAATGAAAATTTAAATTCAGAAAAAAGATATGCTATGTCTTTGTCTCTTTTAATATCTCAAAACCAAAACATAAGAAAATCTCTTCTTATAAATAATCAGAACTTAGCCCTCTTGGAGATGGATAAAATACTAAAACATATAAAAAAGTCAACAAATATACAAAATATTGATATACAGATGCATACAAAGGATTTAAAGGCATTTGCAAGAAGTTGGGATAAAAGTAAATATTTTGGTACCCAATTAAGCTCATTTAGAAAAGGTTTGGTTAAAGTTAAAAAAACTCAAACATCGTTTGTTTCAATTGAGCTAGGAAAAAGAATCAACATAAAAGCAATCTCACCAATCTTTGATAATGAACATAATTTTATAGGCTCTATAGAAGTTATTATGAATTTTAAAAATATAAAAAACAGATTAGAAAAATTTAACTTAAAAATGCTAGCGTTACTTGATGAAAAGTTTATAAAAATAGCAGTAGATTTGAAAGACAATCCCAAAATAGGCAAATACTATATAGTTGAAAAAGACTATTCTCTCTCTTTATTTTCTAAACTCAATAACAATACAGAGATTTTAGATGGAAATAAATTTTATTCTGTTGTTGAAGATAAGATTATTGTTCTAGTACCCATGAGAAGTATTGGTATTGAAGATATTGGATCAATTGCCTTATCGATGAACATAAAACAAGACGAAGTATATAGCTACTCTTATGAGAATAAAATTTACGAAAATGAACTTTATATTTTTGATAAAAACAAAAAAAGAGAGGTTATTATCAAATGAAAATACTTCTACTAGAAGATGATTATCTATATAAAGAGACTATCAAAGACTTTTTAGAAAGCAATGATTATAGTGTTGATGATTTTGATGATGGATTAGAAGCTTTGGATGCTATCTATTCTAACTCTTACTCATTGTTACTTTTAGACATTAGAGTCCCAAGAAAAGATGGTTATGAAATTTTAAAAGAGATAAGAGAAAATGACATCCAAACTCCAGTCATTATGCTGACATCTTTAACTGATATACATAATCTAAGTATAGGTTATGAGCTTGGTTGCAGTGATTATCTAAAAAAACCGTTTGAATTAAAAGAGCTAAAGTACAGAATAGATTATATTATAAAAACACATTGTTTTAAATCCTCGACAAATGAGATAAAGATTGATGAGCTTTATACTTTTGATTTGCAAAACAAAACTTTACTAAAAGATGGTAAGATTATCGATTTAAGTGCCTATGAAAAGTTGCTTGTCTCTTTCCTAGTTCAAAACTTAGGATACTTTGTTTCACTAGATACTCTTCAAAATGTCGTTTGGGAAGGTAAAGATGTAACATATGCAGATATACGTATGTGTGTTAAAAGAATAAGAGAAAAAAGTAGTAAAGATTTTATTATCAATAAAAAACTAGTAGGATATAAGATTGGTTAATAGTCAATTTGTAGGGATAAAATATATACTTTTACATACAGTTATATTGATTATAGTTGCTACTATTCCTATACATTTTTATATAAATAGCGAAATGAATAATGAATCTATAAACAATAAATTAGAACTCTCAGCATATGCTCAAAAAGTTGCAAACAAAATATACAAATTTTCCAATTCTGATAAAACTGAATTTTTCTTTCCAAGATCAAATGTCTTCAAAAGTGCTATATACAATAAAGATGGTGTAGTTATCTTCTCCTTACTAGATAAAAACATACAACCTTTCTCTTCCAAAATATTAGAAAATGAAGGAATTATATATCTAAAATATAGATTAAAAAACAATGTATTTAACGCATCCACAGTAATTGTTTCTAAAAAAATAAGCCACAAAAAAATAGTTATAAATGTGCTATCTATTATGATTATAACGATGCTTTTAGCTCTTTTAGCAACTATTTTTATTATAAAACAAACAGCAGAACCATATAAAAAATTTAATGAATATTTAGAAAACTTTATTAAAGATGCCATGCATGAGATGAAAACTCCACTAGGAGTTATTCTTTTAAATTTAGATATTTTAGATACAACATATACAAAAAACAAAATGGTAAGAAGAGCAAAGTCTGCATTAAAAAACATGATGGTCGTTTATGAAGATTTGGAGTTTTTTGTTAGAAAAAATGTTGTTGAAAATCCAAAAACTGATATAAATTTATCTAACTTTTGCAAGGATCGTATAAACTTTTTTATGGATTTATTAAATTCAAAAAAAATAACAATCATTGATAAAATAGAAGAAAACATAATAATTAATTTTAATGAACTAGAACTTTCAAGAATTATAGACAATACAATATCAAATGCAATAAAATACTCTAAAAACAATACAACAATTTATATATTTTTAAATAAAAATGATGATTTAATCAAGTTAAAAATAAAAGATCAAGGCAAAGGCATAGAAAATTGTAAAGATATATTCAATAGATACTATAGAGGAGATAAAATATCAGGTGGTTTTGGTATAGGTCTTAATATAGTTAAAAATATCTGTGACAAAAATAGTGTACATATAAATGTAACGTCAAAAGTCGGTACAGGTTCGACATTTACCTATACCTTTAGAAAAACCAAATAACAATAACCTTACTTTGAAGCATATACCTCATATTGGTTAAAACTACTTTTATCACCTATGTTAATTTTTGTAAGTACTTGCCATCGTCCAGGACGTTCAGCTTTAATTCCTTTAAACACAAAAACACCATTTTTTGCACTAGTTGCAGTAAATTCTTGGTTAAGCTCATTAGTTTCTGGTCTTGATATTACTAGCTTAATCTGTGCATTTTGTATTATACTATTGTCTTTTATATTTTTTATACTCATCTCAAAACTGTTTTCTTCACCCATAGTAAACTTCTTTGTTTTATAACTTAATGCAAAATTTTCTTCAAAAACTTTTTGTTTAGCTCTAATTTCATTTATATTTTCATCTACTTGTTGGTACTTTTCAAAATAGTAACTGTCCATCTGTACTGGATTGTCAAATGCAATTTTTACTACCATAGAACAAGCAAAAATCATAAAAATAATCACTGTTACTATACCTATAGGCCAAAAATTAATCTCTTTTTTCTTCACTACATTATCCATATTTTTTTCTCACCTTTTTGTATAAAAATCTTCCGATTATTATTAATAAAAATCCATAAATACCTATTCTTAAATAGTAATATATATCTTTATTCGTACTTCCTATTGCACCTTCTAATTTTATACCGTAAGATTTTGCAATCTGTTCTACGATATCGGCATATCCATTTAAAACTGCCGCATTATATTTGTCTTTTTCTTTTTTTGACGCTAAGATTGGCACTATAGTTCCACTCCAAGGAAATGGACTTAAAACCTGTTCTTTATCAAACTTGTCATCTAATTTTACAGAGTTTACTATATCTATCTTAGATTCATTTTTAGCTATTGTTAAAAGTACATAAGGTTTTCTTAGAGTTAAAGCTAACTCGTTTTCATACTCTTGTATACTCTTTTTTCCTAAAGTAGATGGAAGAGATATAAAAACACTCACACCACTTTTACTATACAGTTCTGCTCCTAAACTTTCAACTTTTTGTGAAACTTTTTGATTTATGATTTCATCATTAACCAATACATATGAAGCATTTAAACTTATTGCTGATATAAAAAAAGCGCAGAGTATAATTACTCTACGCTTTAAAAAATTTAATCTACTTATCAAGTCTAACCAATAAACAGATTATTTGATGTTAAGACAGCCCATGCAGAAACTAATGCCATCGCTACAAGAGCCAATGTAATTATTTTATCCATTACTCTCCCCTAATATTTTATGAGATCAACATTTTTTTTGTCGACCATTTTTATCGCCTGTGGATCCGTAATCTCATAAGGCTTATTTGCTACTTCTTGTTGAGCACTAATTCCCATAACAGTCAATACCGCTAATATAGCTAAAAGAAGTACTGTAGCTATTAGCATTCCTGTTATGCCGTCTAGTCCAAAGACATTTCTATTTGTATTATCCATAACAGTCCTTATTGTGTCAATGAGTTAATATACTTACCAACAGCAAGCTTTTGAATATCAGTTAAACGTCCATCATTAAAAGACGGCATATCTCCGATAGCACCTTTTTTACCTTTGTTCAAAACATCAACAACAAACTCTGGATGACCATAAGTAGAGATATCAGGTGAACTTCCACCCATTCCCTTTGAATCTGCTCCATGACAAGCTGTACAAGTAGCCCAAAGAGCTTCTCCCATACTAACTAAATCTGGATTTTTTGTTCCTGTTTTTGTTACTTTTTCTACCATATAAGCTGCAACTGCTTTTGCACTTTGCTCATCTAGTAAACCAGCAGGCATTTCACCTAATGGATAATTCATACCTTTTGAACCGTTTAATATAGTATTTACTATTGCTTTTTCACTTCCCCATGAAGTAAAATCAGTTGCTTTTCCATTGATTCCATCACCTGTGATACCATGACATGGTGCACACTGAACTAAAAATACACCCTCACCCATACCTAAAAGTGTTTGATCATCTGGATTTGCCCATTTAGACTCAAATTTAGCATTATAAGATGCAACTTCTTCATTATACTCTCCTATTTGAGAATATCCATTTAGCGGATATCCTATAAGAAAATACCAAAGACCCCATGCTATAACACCTAAAAATGAAAGAGCCCATCCTACAGGAAGGTCATTTTTATACTCACCAATTCCATCCCAATTTTCATCTGCTAACTCACCACCGCTTTTGTCATCTTTGATCTGTTTTATATATTTTCCAACAACAAAAACAGTAATAACAACAATCGCTGCAGCACCTAACAGAGCTAGCATATTTACATTATCATTTAGCCAATTCATCTATTGCTCCTCTTTTCTTTCTTTAACGGGTTCATTACTCTCAACAGGAGTATCATCTAAACTATCGTTTAGAGCTATATTTGAATATTTTTCATAATCTTTTCCACCTCTTTTTTTAGAAGTGTAAAGATGATACATATACCCATAAAGGATTAAAGCAAATATAACACTCGCAAACGCATAGCCGTAAGCTTGTAACTCTCTTATTGTTTCCATTTCCACCGTTCTTACCTTTTATTTTAAACTGTTCATATATGCGATTATCGCAACGATTTCTTTAATCTCACCTCTTGCATATGCCTCTTTAACTTCTGGACTTTTCATATTATCAACGATAGCTTTAGCTTCCGCTAAAACATTTTTTTGCGCCTCTTCAAAAGTTCCAAGTTTTGGCATATCCTTTTCATCATAAGGGACATTAAATACTTTCTTAACTGTAAGAGCTTCAGCATATGCTGTCTCAACATCTGCTACGTTACTAAACATATGTCCGTACTTTGGCATAATTGAACCTGGAACAACACTAATAGGATCAAGCATATGATTTTCATGCCAGTCAGTTGTTCTATAGTTTCCAACTCTCATTAAATCTGGACCAGTTCTCTTTGAACCCCAAAGAAAAGGTCTGTCATAAGCATATTCTCCACTTAAAGAGTACATTCCATAACGGTCTGTTTCAGATTTAAAAGGACGAATTAGCTGTGAATGACAAGCATTACAACTATCTTTAATATAAACATGACGTCCTGCAAGTTCTAAAACTGTATAAGGTTTAGTACCTACTACCGGTCTTGCACTATTCATAAAATCTGGCAAGATTGTAATGATACCAGCATAAGCAATAACAACAAAAACTCCTACCGCAAAAAAGAATGGATTTTTTTCTAACCAATTAAACATTTTACTCTCCTTCTTTTACGCTGCCATAGGTGAAGCATTTTGAGGTTCTTCCTCAATCGCTTTACTTGCAGTGATTGTTTTATAAAAGTTATATGAGAACATTAAGAATCCAACAAGATACAATAGTCCACCAACACCTCTTATTACATAGTATGGATGTAGTACATTTACAGTATCAATAAATGAATAAGCTAAGTTACCATATTGATCAGCAGCTCTCCACATCATACCTTGAGTAATACCAGCAATCCACATACTTGAGAAGTATAATACTATACCAGTTGTTTGAACCCAAAATTGTGATTCAAGAAGTTTTTTACTATATATCTCTCTTTTGAACATTCTAGGAGCCATATGTAAAAGTGATGCAACAACCATAAATCCAACCCAACCAAGAGTACCATCATGTACGTGTCCAGGAATCCAATCAGTAAAGTGTGCTAAAGCATTTACAGATTTTATTGCTTGAATAGGTCCTTCAAGTGTTGAAAACATATAAAATGTTGAAGATAAAATCATGAATTTTACAATAGGATTTTCTTTTAACTGTTGCCACTCACCTTTCATAGTAAGTAACATATTAATTGCACTACCCCATGAAGGAAGAATTAAAACAACTGAAAAAATTGAACCCATAGTTTGTACCCAATCTGGAACTGTTGAGTAAAGAAGATGGTGTCCACCTGCCCAAAGGTAAACAAACATCAATCCCCAGAAACTTAAAAGTGAAAGTTTATAAGAAAATACTGGTTGTCCTGATTCTTTTGGTAAAAAGTAATAAATCATTGCAATAATAGGTACAGTAAATACAAACCCAACTGCATTATGTCCATACCACCATTGAATCATAGCATCATTTGTTCCTGCATACATAGAAACAGAATGCCACCAGTCGCCCAGTCCACCAGATGCAAAATAAGTTGGAATTGCCATATTGTTAAATAAATATAACATAGCGACACCAAGAAAAGTTGCTATAAAATACCATATTGAAATATATAAAGTCTTTTCTCTTCTTATTCCTATAAGACCAAAAACACCTAGTCCCCAAATAACCCAAATAAGAACAATAACAATATCTATAGGCCATTCGAATTCAGCATACTCTTTAGAAGTTGTTATCCCCATTAAAAGAGTTACTACAACAACTGCTACTCCGACTATGTATAACCAGAAATGTAATTTTCCCAAAAACATTAAAAATGGCGATTCTGCCATTGAAACTTTAAGAACTCTTTGGCCAATGTAGTACCAAGAAGCCCATATACCACTCAAAAGAAAACCAAATATTACAGCATCTGTGTGAAGTGGTCTCAGTCTTCCAAATGTGCCATATTCACCAGCTAAGTTGTTTAGCTCGGGATACGCCATCTGAAAAGCTATAAGAACGCCTATAGCCATGCCTACTATACCAAGAATAATAGTGGTAATAGCAAAACATTTTGCAACTGAATAGTCGTAGTTAATCATCTTACTAGACTGCATCAATTCCTCCTAATTGTAGTTTATGTCACAAAAATATCACATAATTGACGAAATTATAGTATATTAACTATACAGAAGAGCTTAATAAGATTAAATTTGTGTTAAATAGATATTTTTTAAAAAAAAATTAAGATAGAGGGGAGTCTACATGAAAGCATGTAGACAATTATTTAAACGTCACTGTTTATTTTATATCCAAGACCAGGAACATTTTTTATGAACTCTTTCCCTGTTTTTTCACGAACTCTTTTTATAAAGGTCCTTATTGCAGCATCCGTTACATTTTTATTTGTCCAAACATGTTTTTTTATTTCTTCATGAAGTACAAATACACCAAGATTTCTTACTAAAATTGATATAAAAAGAAGTTCTTTTTTCGTCAAAGATATAGTATTTCCCTCTTTAACAAGAACTTTTCTATTCTTATCAAATTGATAGCCACTACCAAGTTCAACAACTTTATCTAAAGAAAGTAGTTCATCCGCAATGTAATTTACTGTTAACATTAATTCATCTGGATCAATTGGCTTTATAAGATACTTATCTATTCCAACATCAATTGCTTTTAAAAGTCTCTCTTTTTCACTAAATGCACTTAAGACTATAATTGGTGTTTCTCTAGATATATGTTTTATCTCTCTTGCCATCTCCAATCCATCACAAATTGGCATTAATATATCTGTTATGACAATATCAGGTTTAAACTTCTTAAACTTTTTTAACCCATCATCACCATCACGAGCTATTATAAATTTTGCAAACTCATCACCAATAGCGCCTTCAAGAGCATTCCTTAACTCTTTTTCATCTTCAACGAACAATACCGTCAAACCGCTTAACTTACCCATTACACTTCTCCTTATCGCCGCACACTGGAACTTTTATATAAAAGCACACACCATCATCATGATTTCGTGCCTCTAGTGTTCCATCCATACTATTTTGTATAATCATCCTACTCATATATAATCCCAGCCCAGTACCCATACTTGCATGCTTTGTAGTAAAGTATGGCTCAAATATTTTATCTAAAATTTTTTTCTCTATGCCACCAGCATTATCTTTAAAGCTAATCATAGCATAATTATCATCAATCTTTTTAATTTCTAAATTTATCACTCTATTGTCAGATGAATTTTGATTAAATGCATCTTTTGTATTATTTAAAAGATTTATTAACACTTGTGAAAACTCACTCATATATCCTTTGATACACACTTCATCTTTTATCTGTACTTTTAATTCTATCTCGTGACGCTGAAGTGTCCCTTGCATAACAAGCATAGCATCGTCTAAGGCATTTTTTATAGAAAAAGCTTCTCTAGGACGATGTGGATTAAAAAAGTTTCTAAAATCATCTATAGTATCACTCATCTTTTTTATTACTTTTTTAGAGTCGTCATAACTTTCAAAAAAATCCAAATCATTCTCATCTGAATGTTTTTTAAATATTTTTTTCATCTTATAAAGGATAATACCAAGTTCGCTAAGAGGTTGTCTCCACTGATGAGCTATATTTCCTATCATCTCACCCATAGAAGCAAGACGTGACTGTTGAAAAAGAACTCTATCTTTGTCTCTATTTTTTTCTACTTCTTGTTTAATTCTCTTCTCAAGAGTTTTATTGAGTTTTCTTAACTCTTTTGTCTGTTTTTTTACTCTATCTTCAAGAGTAGCATTCAATTGTTCTAACTCTTCTTCTTTTTGTTTTAATCTCTCTGTTAAGGCAATACTCTTTGTAACATTGTATCTAATAGCGATAAATTCTTCTATTTCACCCTCTTCATTGAGCATTGGAATTACAGTTGTGTTTACATAAAAAGTTGTTCCATCTTTTGCCATATTTTTTACAGTAGATATATATGTTTTTTTTGCTTTTATGGTGTCCCAAAGCTTTTGGAAAACATCTTTGGGGACATCAGGATGTCTTATTATATTATGATTTTGCCCTATGAGTTCTTCTCGACTAAAGCCTGATATTTTGCAAAATTCATCATTTACAAAAGTTATAATACCCTCTAAATTTGTTTTTGAAACGATATTACTCTGCTCGATTGCTCTTTTGTATTGTTCTAGTTTCATTATGGGGTATTAAAAAGCGAAGAGATTGTTTTACAATCTCCTTGCAAACTCCTCAAATATATATTTACTATCATGAGGTCCAGGACTAGCTTCAGGGTGATGCTGAACTGAAAATATTGGCTCATCTATATATTCTAAACCTTCTATTGTATTATCAAATAGATTTATATGAGTAACTTTAGCAATAGCACAAACCGACTCAGGGACATTATAGTTATGGTTTTGTGCAGTTATCTCTACTACTTTTGTATCTTTATTTTCTACTGGATGATTTCCACCATGTTGTCCAAACTTCAACTTGTAAGTTGGATGGTCATGTGCAATTGAAAGAAGTTGATGCCCTAGACAAATAGCGAACATTGGTACTTTTGCAGCAATGAGTTTTTTTACTTTTAAAGCTTCATCTTTTAGTATAAGAGGATCACCAGGACCATTAGATAAAAATACACCTTGTATCTCTTTATTGTTATATCTGCTTATTAACTCATCTGCATCAAAACTATAAGGTACAACTTCTACTTCAAGACCTACCTCACAAAGCTCATTTAGTATGTTCTTCTTTACTCCAAAGTCAATAGCCACAATCTTTTTACCAAGATTTGCCTCAGCTGTTTTATATTCTAACTTTGTATCATCCCAAGCTGCTATTGTATGAGTATAGCCCTCTTTTGTACTAACTTTCTCTATATAATTTATCTCTTCAATACGTGGTGTATCCTCTAACATTTTTTTCAACTCATCTTTATTACTAATTTGAGTTGAAGCTATCATCATCTGTGGACCACCATCTCTTATCATCTTAGTAAGGTATCTTGTATCTATATCACAAATACCTAAACCTCCATGAGTCTGCAAAAATTTACTTAAAGATGATGTTGAACGAAAATTTGAGTCTTTTTCATTATAATTTCTAACTAACATACCACTTGCATGGATAGTTTTACTCTCCATATCATCTTCATTTGTTCCAACAATACCAATTTCAGGCATAGTAAAAACTACAAACTGTCCTGCATAACTAGGATCACTCATGATCTCTTGGTATCCGCTCATAGAAGTGTTAAATACAATTTCACCAACTTTTGTTCCATCAAATCCAAAGCTTTTCGCTTCGAGTAATACTCCATTTTCAAGGTATATCCAAATAGGTTTTAAACTCATAGCAATAGTCCTTTTTTTCTTAATTCTTCTTCATATAGTCTCTCAAAGACTAGATCATATTCAGGGCTTCCTGGAATCAATTTTCTTTTATAATGAGTTATTTTTTCTGCAACTATCTCTTCAACGTCTTCAAAACTTGCAATATAGCTCTCCATAGCAGTATAAATAATGTTCTTTATTCGGTTTTCAGCAACTGTATACTCTACAAGTCCTTCTTTCCAAATCTTTTCCATAACTCTATGAGCTAGGTCGCTATATCTATCTTCATATGATAAAACAACTTTATACTCTTTTGCTAATTTTTTCTTGATAAGCCAAAACATATTACGTCTGTCTACTTGCATAAACTCCATATCGTCTTCGTTATCATCTAATATCTCAGCCACTCTCTCTTCGAGTGCCATCTCTTTGTTTATGTCTTCTTCTATTAGCTCTTGTGCCACTTTTACTACTGGTTCTAGCCCACTTTGGAGTGTAACAAAACCACTATTTAGTAGATCAATAGCTATTTTATTTGCAATATATGGTGCATGGGGTAATCTGATTTTCATTATACTAATAGACCTTACATTATAATTTTAGACATTTTATCTAAAACAAGGTAAATATCTGCTTTGTCACAAAAAAGTTGTTTACATGTAGAGAATTATTGTTTCATTATCAGTGCTGTTCCAGCTCCTACCATTATACTTCCTGCAAATCTATTCATGATAGTTTGTGTACGAGGTTTTTTAATTGCCTCTCGTGCACGAGCTGCAAAAAATGAGTATCCTCCTAAAACAACCGTAAGAATAATAATAACCAAAGATGAGACAAGAACTATATCACCACTAGTAAGTGTTTCTAGATTTACAAACGTAGGCAAAAAACCAAGATAAAACAAGATGACTTTTGGATTACTAATACAGATTAAAAATCCAGATATAAAGTCTCTACTTAAAGAGATACTTTTTGAAGATTTTATAGCCTTTTGTGAAGGTTTTGATTTAAAAATTTTAATGCCAAGGTAGATTAGGTATAAACCTCCTATATATTTAACAATTATAAATATATCTCCCATCATATGAGCAATAGCATTTAATCCAAATATTGCCATTAACAAAAAAACCAAATCTCCTAAAACCATACCCAGTGACATCGAAAAAGCATGAGAAAAACCAGAACCAAGTCCTCTTGCCACTACTGCAAATGTTCCTGGTCCAGGACTAGCCATAAATATAAACAAAGCTCCACTAAAAGCCAAAGATGCTAAAAAATCCACCTTTTTTCTCCTCATCCATAGGTAATACTACACCACTTTTTTCATCAGTTTTATCAAATGGCAATATAACGCCACCACCATTGCTTTGAGAAATATCACTTTTTTTATTCTCTTTTTTTATACTTACAGGCTGTACTTTTTTTTCTATTTTTTTCTCTTTTATTACTTGTTTTGAGACTTTTTGTTTAGCGTGTTCTAAAGTAATACCTTCAACTTCACTATCATCAATATCTACTTTATAAGTTTTAGCTTCTTTTATATCTGCCTTATGCCTTTTTTTTGTATTTGTTACTTTTTCACTGCTAACTTGCGCATCAAAAGTACCTACTTGTGTATTATCACTAGCATTTACATGTAAAATAAAAACCAATAATAAAAGAGCTATTTTTTTCATGCTCTTTTACCAAGTTACACTATCGTTTGAACCAACTTTACCTACGATACTTTCACCTTCCCAAAAAGCTAAACCAGATTCTAAATGCGTAAGTGTTAAGTGAAAATAGTACTCTACAAGTTGATCATTATCTGCTGTCTTAACTGTTCTTTGCATTATTTTTCCAGCTAAAGACATATCAGGAGCATAAATAGTCCCTTTTTTTGCAATTGTGCTTTGCTTGAATTCATCGTCAGCCCTAAGAGTTCTAACTTCTTTTGTCATTTCATCTTCAGGTCCACCAGCTTTTACTGCCGTTGTAACTACTGCTTTTCCTGATTTTAACATGGCTATTCTTATCTTCTTTATTAACATATCAGTATCAATTCTTTGAGTAGTATCATTTATCATTCTACCCATTGCTACTACATATCTTCCGCCACCCTTTTTATCTAAAGCTCCACTTTGTAAAAGATCTTTTATTGCTTCATTCGCTGCTTTTTCAAAATCTCTTCTATCAATACTCAATGTTGTTGGCATATCTTTAGAATCTTTCACTCCTACATAGTGTGGTTTTGTAGCACACCCTGTAAAAACAAATGCTCCTATAATTAAACTTGTTAATGCTATTTTCATCTTTTTCCCCTTATTATTTTGTGCACTCTTATATCTTCTTTTATTGAAGATTTTATATATATAAGCGCATCACTGTTATTTTCAACTTGCACAGTTGATATAATCTTACCTCTATCATCTTTTATGATAACAGGGCTCCCATCTAACTCTACTCTTAAACTTTGAAAGTTTTTAGGAAGTGCTGTCCAACTTCTTATATCTGCTCTATTTGTTAAACTTTGGTACAGCATACCTGCAAAACCACCAAGAGAACCACGTTTATTTAATTCATATTGTGAATATGTTTTTACTATAAGGTTCAATGTTGCTTCTATTGCAATTTTAGAAAAACGTTTCTCAAATTCTGCTTTTATAACACTATCCATATTTGCTATGAGAACACTTTTTTGATTGTTGACCTCTAAATACTCATATGAGCTACTTCTTGTGTAAAGTTTTGGAAGTGCTATACCTGCATAATACACTTTATTAGTAAATATAAAAAGCGGTATATTTATATTTATCTCTTTTTTGCCCATACTTTGACCATTTTCATAAATAATCCAAGCGTAATTTTTCTCTTTTTTTGCAAAACCACTCAGTTTTTCTGCTAATTCAAAATCTTTTTTTATCTGTTGATTGCTTGGTTGCATTGAAAGAGATTCTTTAAGTAGATCTCTTGCTTTTGCATAATCTTTGTCAAAAAGAAAAAACAATCCACCAATATAAGTTGCATATGGATTGATAAAATCAGGATATGTCTCAAACCCTTCAAATGTATCTTTATATCTATCATAAATTGCTTTTTGTGTATGTCTGTTTTGTGCTTTAGTATAATTTTCATTTTTTTGATTTTTTTGTTTGGCCTTGTTTATCTCATCGGCGAAATACTCTTTTGCTCTTCTTTGTCTATCAAGTGCTCGATTAAATTCAACTCTAGCATTCTCAAAATCACCCAAACCCATAAAGTTTAGCCCTTTATAGGTGTTTAACATTACTTTTTCGTACACATTGCCTGTATATTCATTTACATTATTATTAGCTAATATAGTATTTACACTATTATATGTACGATTTACATTTGATTTTAAATCAACATCACTTTTATATAAATCTTCAGCCCTATCAAAAAATTCATTACTCTTATTGTAATCTAAACAATTTCTTGCTAAAGAACCACCTTGTGATGACCATAAAAGTATATCTTCTTTATTGTTTATTTTTTTATCAACAAAAGAGTAGTTACAAGTAGTATTTTTAAGTGTTACCTCAAAAGAATTTAACGCATCTCCATGTCCAGTTATAGCAACACAGCCACTAAAAAAAACCGATATAAAAAGTAGAAAAAAGTTTCTACTTAAAAGGAGGCCCAAGGACTAGTCTTTGTGTAATTTTAGAAGCTTTTTTAGGAGTCATCTTTGCCATTATTTTGGAGACTTTTTTAGCTTGCAGTGTAAAAAGAACCGATGATGCTTCATCAACACTCATCTCTTCTAAAATTCCTGCTGCTGCTGAGTCCTTCATCTTAGAATACGTATCACTTATCTTATCATTTTTTGCACCGTTTATTGCAGCAAGAAGTTTTTTATTCTCTTCAATCATCTTTTTGATGTTATTTTCTCTCATCGTTACTTCACGCATAGTGACATTTAAATCATCTCTTTGAGAATCAAGTTTTGCTTTTTGTTTATCAAATAATGCATTTGTAGCCCCTTGAAGTGCTTCAAAGGATTGTCTTGCTTCATCTATCTTCTCTATCTCTTTTAAAAGTTCCTCTTTTCTCTCTTCAAAAACCTTAGTACAATCAATAGTCTGTGCAAAAACTGTTGTAAAAAATATAAATGTAATAACTAAAATTCTCAATTTTGCTCCTTGTTGACAAATAAGATATTCGATATCTCATCCATATCCAAACTTTCTTCTCTTTTGATTTTTTCTATCCACTCAGCAAAATCTTGCTCTTCAAGATATTTTATCTTCTCAAACTCTACATTTGCTCTTTTATACTTATCTCTTAGCTGATTTATTTCAGTCTCTTTTATAAGAAGTTGCTCTTGCAAAGTATCTTTTACTTTTCTTATTATAGCCAATCTCTCTCTAGCCATATTCATCAAAGAGATATCCCCACTTGTAGGAGTTTTTGTCTCATCTATCTCTTTACATGTAGAGCTAAGTTCAAGCTCAAGTTCATGTTTTTCATATCTGGCTTTTGCCAAACGTGTTTCCACCATATCGCGTTGTTGTTTTCTAACTTTCGCGATAGGTGTAAACTTGCTTTGCATTTAACTTTCTCCTTTAGCTTGAACAAGTCCAAGCTAAATTCCTCTCACTAAAGCACGAAGTAAACTTCTGTACTTAAGTATTGAGGTTTTACAATATAATTGTGTCGTTTCTGTCTGGGCTAGTTGAGATAAGCCCTACTTTAGTATTTGTTAACTCTTCTATACGTTTAACATAATCTTTTGCACCTTGTGGCAATTCATCGTAGTTTGAAATTCCTTCTACTTTATCCCAACCTTTGATATCTTCGTAGATTGGCGTAACACCATTTAAATCACTTGGCATATAGTCTATTCTCTCTCCATTTACTTCATAAGCTACACATATTTTAATTGTCTCAAAACCATCAAGAACATCTAATTTCATCAAAGCAAACTGGTCACATCCATTTAATCTTGAAGAGTGTTTAACACCAACTGCATCAAACCAACCACATCTTCTTCCTCTTCCTGTTGTTGTTCCCACTTCTTTACCAACATCAGCCATTCTCTCACCATCAGCTCCAAAATCTTCTGTTGGGAAAGGTCCATGACCTACACGTGTTGTATAAGCTTTTACGATTCCTGTTACCACACCTATATCTTTAGGATTTATTCCAAGACCAGTACATGCTCCTGCACTTACTGTAGATGAACTTGTTACATAAGGATAAGTTCCGTGGTCTATATCAAGTAGAGTCCCTTGAGCACCCTCTAAAAGTATCTTTTTATTATTATCTAATGCATCCCAAACCATGTTTGTTGTATTTGCTATAAAAGGTGCTAGTTTCTCTTTGTATCCACAAAGCTCTGACATCATATCTTCACGACTTGGAGTCTTTACATGTAAAGCATCATAAAGAGGTTTGTTTTGTGCAAAACTCTCCATAATTGAATCACAAAGTTTTTCCACATCTAAAAGCTCTCCAACTCTATGACCTACTCTGTTTATCTTATCTGCATATGCTGGTCCGATACCTTTTCCTGTAGTTCCTATAGCTTTATCACCTTTAAGTTTTTCACGAGCTATATCTACTAAAGAGTGGTATGGAAGATTTAAATGAGCTTTATCACTTATAAAAAGTCTGCCCTCTAAACTCTCAAACTGTTCCATCTCTTTGATGATTGACTCTGGACTCATAACAACACCGTTTCCGATGATATTAATTGCATCTTTATTCAAAACTCCAGAAGGTACCAAATGAAGAGCGTATCTTACACCATCAACCCAGATGGTATGTCCAGCATTGTGTCCACCTTGGCTTCTACATACCATATCATACTTTTGAGCTAGCATATCAACTATCTTACCTTTTCCCTCATCACCCCACTGAATTCCTACGATTAAATCTGCTCTATTTGCCATTTTACTTCTCTCTCATTATATTTTCTATTAATGCATCTGTATAGAGTCCAAAACCTGTTGACTCCATTCCTTCACTCTCGTAACTTCCACCCTTAGCTAAGGTACTATTTTTCTCAATAAATCTGAAAAACAGTTCATCATAGTATCTCATATTTACATAATACAACGGTGAAAAATGTACATTCTTATACTCTAGTTTCTCATAAAGGGCTTTCATTTTTTCTAACTCTGCTTTTATGTTAGCTGGAACTACCTTTATAACCTCATCTATATCTTCTGGATTTTGTAAACAAGCCAATTTTTCAAGCCAATCTATATCCAAAGATAATATCTTTTCAAGTTCTGCTCTTTCAAATATACTCAAATCAAGGTTCAATTCATTTGCAATGATTTTTGGTATCTTTATATTACTAATATGAACCAATGGATTTAAATCAAACTTTTTAAACACTTCACCACATAACTCAATACTTTGGCTTAAATCATCGTTACCGATAAACTCTGCCCCTATTTGATTTACTTCTACACTTGGGTATCTAAAAACTGGTTGTATATAAAACCACTTATTTTGTTTAGTACTTCGTCCAAGTCTTTTTGTCATAAGTCTTACAACATCAAGTGTACTATCAGCCCTAAGTGATACTAAGTTATTTTGCTCATCTGAAAAACGTACAATCTCTTTTTCATTTAAACTCTTATGCTGGTGGTAAGAGAAAAAAGGTGTAACTATTTCTTCAAAACCTGCTTTTTCTAAAAGCGCACTTGCTGTTGATTCAAGCTCTCTTTTTAACTTTGCACTCTTGCCAAAATAGAGTCTGCTTCCTGTTGGTATTTCGTGTTCATCTATCATTTTGTTATCTCTTTCGTATAAACTGCATTCGCAGTCCCATCATAAGAACGTCGTCCTATCTCTTCTAGTGCCATCTCAATAGCATTTAGCGTCCAAGCAGTCTCATAATCTGCTACCAAACCCATATGATTTATTCTAAAAAGTGTAGTTTTTACATGGTCTTGACCACCTGCTATATTCACTCCATATTTACTTTTTAGTATTTTTCTTATTTGTGCTGCTTCTTCATCATAAACTGCACTCATTGCATTTGCTGGAGACTTTGGAAATATATTTAAACCTATATCTTTTAAAGCTTTCTTAGTTGCATTTGAACGTTTTTTTGTATCAGCATAAAGTTTATCAAATCCATCTACATGTAACTTCTCTAACATTGCTTTAAGCCCTATTATAAGATTTGTTGCCGCAGTATATGCTGTTGTATTTTTTTTCTGTTTTTTTAACTCTGTTTTTAAGTTTAAATAGTAACCTACTCCGCCCTCTTCAATGACTTTTATTGCTTCATTACTAAGCCCTATAAGAGCAAGTCCAGGAGGTAACATCAATGCCTTTTGACTTCCACTTATCAAGGCATCAATATTAGTAGTATCAACATTTTCTACTCCAACAGCAGTTATGCCATCTGCTACTATCATGATATTTGGACGTATTTTTTTAACTTCTTTTGCAATAGTTTCTACAGGATGTCTTAGTCCCCCTGCACTCTCACAAATTTGAATAAAAATTGCATCTATTTTTTCATCACCTGTGATGACTTCTAATATATCTTCTACTCTTGCAGGAGTATCCCAATCATATTTTAGCTCAGTATAATCTTTTTGATAAGTTTCGCAAATTTTTCCAAATCTCTCGCCAAATTTACCTGCGTTTATTGTTAATGCCTTTGAATGACAGAGGTTAAGAACTGAGGCTTCCATTGCTCCTGTTCCACTACTTGCTAACATTAAAACTTCTTCCATATTAAAAAGCTCTTTTAAAAGTACTCTAGTCTTAGCAAAAATTTCTTCAAATTCAGGTGTTCTGTGGTGAATTGTTGGCTCACTCATTGCCATTCTAATATCTTCAGGTACTGGTGTTGGACCAGGAGTAAGAAGTAACATATATAACCCTATTGTAGTTTTTTGGCTCTATTTTAGCCAAAAGTTGCTTTTTATTAACTTTGGGCTAGTTTTACTCTGTTTTTACCTTCTTCTTTTGCCATATAAAGAGCATCATCACAAATTTTATATACCATCTCATAATCACTTTTATCACTAGGTTCAGCCACATAAAGTCCTATGGAAACTGTAACATAAGGATTAGCTTCATTTTCAGTATGAGCAATTTTTAGATTCACTATGTTTTCTCTCATTTTTTCTACAAGCTCAATTGCTTTTTCTTTATCGTCAGAGTTAAATAAAATACCAAATTCTTCTCCTCCTAATCTAAATACAAAATCATCAGGACGATGCATAGTTTTTTTAAAGCTAAGAGATACTGCTTTTAACACTTCATCTCCAGCTTGATGTCCATACTCATCGTTAAAATCTTTAAAATTATCTATATCAACAATTGCAAAAACCAATAACTTATGATTTCTTCTTGCTATTTTTATCTGTTTTGGAAAAATTTCATCAAAATATCTTCTATTAAAAAGTGTTGTCAAGCCATCAGTTTTTACCATCTGCTCAAGCTCTTTTTGTATTTTTTCCAATCTTGCTAATGTGATACCAATAGAGTGTTCGTATGCAAAAGCTATGGTTACAAGAGCAACTGAAATAAACAAAAATCTAACATAACCTTGAGAGGTTATACTCACACCTACATAATTATACATAAGGAAAAAAATTATAATAAATAATATAGATGAATAAAACAAGCCTTTTTTAGGGCCAAACATAAACATAAGATAAAAGAGTGCTACAAAAGTCCAAAGATGTGTACTATTCATTCCATCGTCATAATACACTAAAAATACCAAACCTATTGACATTATGATAATTGAAATTTTTGCTAAAAGATATATACTCTTTTTTATTAAAATAAAATATAAAAAAAGAAGTACACTAAATAAAGAAATATCTATGTAAAAAAGACCACTTGTTCCTTTTATAAAGTTATATAAAGAAAAAAAGCCAGTTGCACTAATAGAAAAAGCAATGACTATTTTTGAAGCTATAAGTTGTCTTGAATCTCTTGAAAAATTAGGCAACAGATTTTTTATCATAATCGCTCCTAAGGTACTACATAAAATAATACCATAAAATAATGAGAAACACTTCCTTTAAGAACAAAAAGATGCCAAATTGCATGATTATAAGGTAGGGATTTCCACACATAAAAGATAACTCCGACAGAGTAAAAAAGTCCTCCAATAAGCATAAGCCATAGTCCACCACTGTGCATATTTTGCATGAGTTGATTAATTGCAACAACTACAAACCAACCCATAATAAGATAAAGAGCAACTGAGAGTTTTTTAAACCTATGAGGATATATGAATTTTAAGGCTACCCCTACTATCGCAGTTCCCCAGATTATAGAAAAAATTGTCCATCCCCAAGTTCCATTTAAAAGTACTAAAACTATAGGAGTATAAGTTCCTGCAATTAAAAGATATATAGAAGCATGATCAAATTGGCGAAATATCTGTTTTGCTTTTTCATTTGTTATAGCATGGTAAAGTGTTGATGAAGAGTATGCAAATATCAAAGTAGCACCAAATATAGCACAACTTGTTATAAGCATAGGCGAGCCATCTATTGATGCAAACGCAACTAAAACAACCAATCCAACTATACTAAGTAAAATTCCAAATCCATGAGTTGAAGCGTTAATAATTTCTTCTACGATACTATATCTTTGTGTCAACTTTTCCATGCAAAGCCTTTATAAAAATATATTATATAGAAATTATTGTTATTTTAAAGAATTTTTTTAATTTATCTATTTTTTTTAATTAATAAGAGTTTACATGTAAGGAAAAATCCTTACATGTAAAAGTACATTAGTTTTTAACGTGACAAGCTGCTGTAAAGACTACATCAGTTGAACTGTTAAGTGCGGTTTCTAGTGAATCTTGAATTACACCAATTATAAAACCTATAGCAACTACTTGAAGTGCAATATCATTACTAATACCAAAAAGGCTACAAGCTAAAGGAATAAGAAGTAAAGAACCACCAGCAACTCCACTAGCTCCACAAGCTGCAAGTGCTGAAACAAGGCTCAAAAGCAGTGCGGTTGGAATATCGATACTCATACCTAAAGTATGAACTGTTGCTAGAGTTAAAACTGTGATTGTAACAGCTGCTCCAGCCATATTTGTAGTAGCACCTAAAGGAATAGATACTGAGTAAGTATCTTCATGAAGGTCTAGTTTTTTACATAAGTTCATATTTACAGGAATATTAGCTGCAGAACTTCTTGTAAAGAATGCTGTAATACCACTCTCTTTTACACATGTAAAAATTAATGGAAAAGGGTTCTGTTTGATCTTAAAAAATACGATTATTGGATTGATTACAAAAGCGATAAAAAACATTGTACCTACTAAAACCATAAGTAGTTTTCCATATCCTATAAGTGATTCAAAACCAGTTTGTGCAAAAGTGTTTGCAACTAAACCAAAGATACCAAATGGAGCAAGTTTGATTATAAACCTTACTATTTTAGTGATTCCTGCAGACACATCAAAAAATACATTTTTAGTTTCATCAGAACTATAATGCATCGCTACACCAATAGCAATTGCCCAAACTAAAATTCCTATAAAATTACCTGTCATTAATGCATTTACGGGATTATCTACCATGTTAAAAAGAACTGTTTTTAAAACACTAATTACACTATCTGGTGGAGTTAAATTTACATTTGATGCATCCATCAAAACTATCTCAACAGGAAATAAGAAACTAGCTAATACAGCAGTAAGTGATGCAAGAAAAGTTCCTATCAAATACAACTTAATAATTGGTTTGATATTTGTCTGTCCACCAACTTCTTTTGTAGCAATTGCAGTTGCAACTAAAACAAAAACCAAAATAGGTGCTATTGCTTTTAAAGCACCAACAAAAAGACTTCCCAAAATAGATGCAGCAGATGCTAACTCAGGTGAAATGCTTGCAACTATTACTCCTAAAACTATACCAATAAGAATTTGAACTACTAAATTACCCTTAGAGTATTTAGATACTAGACTACATTGTTGACTCATATGATCCTCTTTTTTATTTAAAACCGAAGATTATAACGAATAAATATTTAAACTAAAATTTTTATTCTAATTTAATTTATAGGGAAAATGATATATGAATTTGTTACTTTTTTATACATATTCCATGTAAATTCTCTAAAAAGGAAGTTTCCCCATAATAACATCATGAGAGTTAACGTATTTTTCACACTTTAAACCACCCAATTTTACACATGTCCTTTGCCACAAAATAGAATGACCGTCTTTCTCTCTTTTATAATCTCCACTTTTAAAAAGAAGAGCATGTGCATACTCATGTGCTATAACATTTGAAAGCATGTAATCCATACTCTCTTTCATTACTTTTTTATTCAGGTATATTTTAATATTTCCATAATCATCTAAAGCAGTAACACCATAAATCTTACCTGGAATCTCATCTGTTATGATTATAGGAACTTTGTATTTAAAGCCTAAGTTTTTTTGCATATTATTTAAAACTCTTTGTTCTTCATAAGCGATTGCTTCTTGATAACTTTTTGAAATAGGGTTATTTTTAAAACTATAAGAGCTGTAAAGATTTCTGCCTAAAATGAGTAGTGCTACTATTGAAATACACAAAAATATAAATTGTATTTTTTTTGTAACCATGTATTAAAAAACCGAAAGTAAAATTAAACCTAAAAAAAGTCTATAAATAACAAATGGTAACATTGAAGATTTTGAGATGAATTTTAAGAAAAAATATATACATAAATATGCACTAATCGCAGATAAAGCTACTCCTAAAAACAGTTCACTCCAAACAACTACAGTTTCACTTTTTATAAGCTTGATTATCTCCAAACCACCTGCTAATACAATAACAGGAATTGAAAGTAAAAAAGAAAATCTTGCAGAAGCAACTCTGCTAAAACCTAAAAGTAAAGCAGCGGTTATAGTTATACCTGAACGTGAAGTTCCAGGAATCAAAGCTACAGCTTGAGCAATTCCTATCAAAATAGCAACTTTTATACTTATCGCTGTTTCACTTTTATCTCCTACCCTTTTATCTGCAAAAAACAAAGCTAAACCAAAAATTAAAGTTGTCGCAACTATCACATGTGGTGTTCTTAGAGTCTCACTTATATAGTCATTAAAGAAAAGACCTGCAAGACCAACAGGAATAGTCCCTATTAAAACTGCCCATCCTAAGGTACTTTCACCTACAACTTTTTTATTTTTTATGCTTAGAAAGAAATCTTTGATTATTTTTATAATTTCTAACTTAAAATAGTATAAAACAGCAATTAGTGTCCCTACATGTAAAGCCACATCAAAAGCTAACCCTTGGTCTTGCCAACCAAAAACCTTTGGGACAAGTATAAGGTGTGCAGAAGATGAGATTGGTAAAAACTCAGTAAAGCCCTGAATAAGGCTTAGAAATATTATCTGTATAGTATCCAAAATTTACCTTTAGATTGAACGAGTTATTCCACCATCAACTCGGATATTTTGTCCTGTTGTATAACTAGAATCATCACTAAGTAAAAACTTAACTGTTTTTGCTATCTCTTCAACTTTTCCGTAACGCCCCATAGGAATCTGATTTAAGAACTTCTCATTTTCTGGTTTAGAATCCACAAATCCTGGCAAAACATTATTTATACGTATATTATCTTTCGCATACTTATCAGCATATAGTTTAATATAACTTCCAAGTGCTGCTCTCATGCAAGCTGAAATTGGAAATACTGGACTCGGCTCGAACGCTGCAAATGTAGAAATATTTACTACATTTCCTCCACCTTGAGCTTGAAAAATAGGTGTTAGAAGTTTAAGCATTGTATTTACACTTCCTATAACTATATCTAACCCTTCATGCCAATTCTCATCACTAAGTTCTAAAAATTCACCTTTTGGAATATATCCTGCATTGTTTACTACTGCATCTACTCTTTTATATTTACTCATAGCAAAATCAACTAAAGCCTTCAAATCTTCTTTACATGTAATGCTTCCTTGAAGACCATCAGCACCAATCTCTTTTGCAACTTCTAGTATCTGCTCACCTCTTGACATAATTACGACTTTATATCCACTTTGTACTAATTCAACAGCACAAGCTTTTCCCATACCCATACTTGCTGCAGTTACTATTGCTACTTTTTGCATTAAACTCTCTCCATCAAACTTACTAATTTTATTATCTCAATTGGGTCTTTTACTATATATTTTGCACCATGTTCTATTAACTCTTCTCTTTTTCTAAATCCCCATAAAACTCCTAATGGAATTAAATTTGAATTTTTAGCTGTAAGCATGTCCACTTTTGTATCACCTACAAATATACACTCTTCAGGGCTTACTTCTAGCTCTTCTAATATTCCTAAAACAGCGGCAGGATCCGGTTTTCTTGGTATTCCCTCACGAATGCCATAAACTGCGTCAAATTTCCAATTTCTTAGATATTTTAAAACGCATTTTTTTGTAAATGGATTTGGCTTATTTGATAAAACTGCCATCTTAATATCTCTTACTTGAAGAAAAGTAAGAAGCTTATTTATATTCTCATATATTTTTGTATTTTTATCAAACTGAGTTGCATAATGTTTTTCAAAAAGCTCTTTTGCTTCTTTTTGTTTTTGCGAAGAAAACTCAGGGAAAAGATCTATGAAAAGTTGGGCTGCACCTTGCCCAACTAAAAGCTTATAGTCCTCTATAGGAAGAGGACTTTTACCATAATGTTCAAGGACGTAGTTACTGCTAGTTCCTATGTCAGTAATTGTATCAAGCAGAGTTCCGTCTAAATCAAAAATTACTGCTTTTATCATTATGCTTGACAACTATCGTTTTGCTTATACTCTACTCCAGCCAATTCACAAGCTTTTCTTGCAATGTTTTCTTCTGTAAAACCAAACTTTTTAAACAGTTTATCAGCAGGACTACTTGCTCCAAAACGGCTCATACATATAACTTCATCTGCAAATTTATACCATTCTACACCAGCACCTGCTTCAACTGCAAGAACTTTTGTACTTGGATCGATGATTGAATCAATATAAGATTTATCTTGTTCAACAAGAAGATCAAAACAAGGTACACTTACGATATTTGCTTTAACTCCTAGTTTTTCTAAGGCACAAGCTGCTCTAAGAGATGGATATACCTCACTACCACTTGCCATTAATGTAATAGTAGCTCCTTCTCTTTTTGTAAGAAGATACCCACCATTTTCAACATCACCTATAGCTCTATCGTCTTTTAAAACAGTAAGTTTTTGACGAGAACATACAAAAGATGCTGGAGCATTCATACTTAATGCTTTTTCCCAAGATTTTACGTTTTCACTTGCATCTGCTGGGCGATATGTATAAAAGTTTGGCATAGCTCTGTATTGACTTAATTGCTCTATTGGTTGATGAGTTGGTCCATCTTCACCTACACCAATACTATCATGAGTCCAAACATAAAAGTTTTTAAGACTCATAAGTGCGCTCAATCTTGCTGCTGGCTTTAAATAGTCACTAAAAATAAAAAATGTAGCACTAAAAGGTATAAAAAGACCATACAATGCAAATGAGTTAGTAATAGCAGCCATAGAGTGCTCACGAATACCAAAGTGAATATTTCTTCCATTAGGGAAATTACCCATACCTTTTAACTCACTCTTATTTGAAGGTCCAAGGTCTGCACTCCCACCTATAAAACCTGGAATTGCTTTTGCTATTGCATTTAAAATTTTTCCATTACTATCACGAGTTGCTACCCCGCTTCCTGCTTCAAACTCAGGATACTCTATTTTAGAGATTTGAGGATTTTTAAGAGACTCTAAAAGAGTACTTTGCTCTTCACTAAGATTATTTTCAACAATCTCATTCCACTTAGACTGTGCTAAATCACCCTTTTCAACAGCACATTCAAATCTTGCTTTTACATCTTCTGGAACAAAAAACTTTTTCTCTGGATCAAATCCAGCTTTTTTCTTAGAATTTGCTATCTCTTCGTCACCTAAAGGTGCTCCATGTGAATGATGACTTCCTTCCATTTCACAAGCACCTTTTGCTATAGTAGTATCTGCTATAATCATAAAAGGTTTGGTTTGTTCCTTAGAGTTTTCCAAAACTTCATTAATTTCGTCAAAATCATGTCCATTTATACGAGCTACTTGCCAGCCTTGTGCTTCAAATCTTTGCTTTACATTTTCACTCCAAGCAATATTTGTACTTCCTTCTATAGTAATTTCATTAGAATCATATATAACAACTAAGTTATCAAGGTTCAGATGTCCTGCAAATGCACATGCTTCATAACTAATACCTTCTTGTAAGTCTCCATCTCCACAAAGACAGTACACTTTATGGTCAATTACACTAGCTTTATCACTATTTAATACATTGCCTGCATACTTTGCTGCCATTGCAAAACCAACTGCATTTGTTATTCCCTGTCCAAGTGGTCCTGTTGTTACTTCAACACCTGGAACATCACCATATTCAGGATGTCCTGGAGTTTTACTTCCAAGTTGTCTAAACTCTTTAAGATCTTCTAAACTCAAATCGTATCCACTTAAATGTAAAAATGAATATACTAAAGATGATGCATGACCACCACTAAAAACTAATCTATCTCTGTTTAACCATTTTGTATCTTTTGGGTTATGTTTAATATGACGAGACAAAACTGTAACAATGTCCGCAAGTCCCATAGGAGCACCTGGGTGTCCACTATTTGCTTGCTGTACCATATCAGCACATAAAAATCTAATTGTATCAGCTTGTTTTTGTAACATTAATTTATCATCCATATATCTATCCTTTAAAATATTCACTTATTATTTTTTTTAAACACTTTGCCAAATCATTATCAAAACAATTTGCATCAATCTCTAACTCATTTAAGAGTTTACTCTTCTGCTCATTTGCACCATCTATTCCAAGTAGGTTTACAAAAGAGTTTTTATGCTCATCATTACCCGTTGGTTTTCCTGCTTCATCACTACTCATCGTCGCATCAATTATGTCATCTTGAATCTGAAATAAAAGTCCAAGTTTCAAACCAAACTCATAAATAACTTTTTGATTTTTCTCATCCAATCCACCTATAATGGCTCCCATAAGAAGCGATGCTGCTATAAGTTTCGCTGTTTTGTTTACATGTAAAAACTTTAACTGCTCTAAAGTTAACTTCTTATCTTCAAACTTACAATCAATAGCTTGCCCTATTATCATACCACTAATACCGCCATCACGTGCAAGTATTGAAGTTAGTTTTACCTTAACTTCATCACTTAAAGGTGAATTTGCTATCATATAAAAAGCATGCGAGTTTAGTGCATCTCCCACTAATATAGCAGTAACTTCATCGTATGTAACATGAAGAGTGGGATGACCGCGGCGCAAACTTGCATCATCCATAGCAGGTAAATCATCATGTATTAAAGAGTACGTATGAAGCATCTCAACTGCTAATGCTATGTGCATCGCATTTTTAACTAAAAGCGGCGTTGAGTTTTGTACAACACTTAGAAGTAAAATAGGGCGAAACCTTTTACCTCCTGCATCTAACATTTCACCTAAAGCCTGATTAAAATCTGGATGAAAACTATCAACTTTTGGAAGATTATTTTTTAAAAAATTTTCAAATTCTACTAACATTAAAGTCCTATTTTTACAAAAAATTGAAAATCAGCTCTATCAAAAAGAAGTTGTACCTCTTTTGATTTTATTTTTGAAAGATGTTTTTTAATATCATTTTGGCTTTTTATCATTTTATGATCTATTTGTATAAGTTTATCGCCTACATGTAAACCACTTATCTGTCCAAAACTATTATTTTTTATTTTTATAATTTTTAAATTTTTATCAAAAAAGATACCTTTTTTCTCCAAAAATGAATCACTTTGGTAACCTCCACCCATTCTTGAATGAACTACTAGTCTTTTTTTTAGTTTCTTTTTTCCTCTTAGAAACTCTACTGTAATTACACTTTTGGGTTTTGAAAAAAGTACTGCCTGATTTAACTGTTTTAATGAGGTTATTTTTTTACCATTTATCTTTAAAATTTTGTCATTTACTTGTAAAGATTGATTTACATAAAAAGGATCTATTTGTTTAACTATAAAATCATTTGCTTTTTTCTCAAACCTAACCCCAATGTCTCCGTAATACACGTCTTTCATATTCATAAATCTTTTAATATATTCACTACCTATAAAAGAGCCTGAACCTATACCTAAACCATACATTTCGCAACATAAACAAGAGATAATACTGTTTTCTTCAATTTTTGCATTTTGAAGATAAAAACTATCTAGAAGATCTCCACTTTTTGCAAAATTACCAGCATATAAAGATGTATCATCCATTCCTGCTATCCACTCTCCAAGTTTGAGAAAATACGTACTTCTTAATTTAACAGGCTTTAAAGGTTTTTTAGAACGAAATAAATATAAATTCAAAAAGGGATCAAACTTCACATAATCAGCTTTTGGTTTAGTCTTTGAGTAAGCAATTGCTAAATGCTTTGTAACAGCAACAGCTCTAGTATCACCAAAATAAACAAAAGATTTTATATTCTTTTGGTAACATTGTCTAAAATCAGGGTAAGTAAACCCAGTAGCATTTGCAACTTGGAAAATTAAAAAAAGGGAAATAACCAGACGTATCATATACATTATCCTTATTTACCGAAGCCTCCCATGCCTTGGAGCATCTGAGTAGCTGCGTGTTTTTTGCTGTCTTCTACCATTTTTATTGCATCGTTTGTAGCACTCATAAGAAGAATTTGTAAAGATTCTTTATCACTCAAAAGAGAGTCATCTATACTTATATCGTTTACTTCACCTTCTCCATCAATACTTATACTGACTAATCCTCCACCACTTTTTGCAGTGTAAACTTTACCTTTTGCCTCTTCTTGCATCTTTTGAGCATTTTTTTGAGCCTCTTGAAGCATCTCACCCATTTTTGAAAAATCCATATTATCAAACATTGTACTACCTAATTAAATAAAATCTCTTATCTCATCTATATTGTTATTTTCATCCACTAAAACTACATGTGGCTTAAACTCTTTTCTCTCATTTTCGTTCATGCTAGCATACGCTATAATAATGATTCTATCACCAATCTCAGCTTTTCTTGCAGCAGCACCATTTAAACAAATATCTCGTTTACCACGTTCACCCTCTATAACATATGTAGTAAACCTCTCACCGTTATTTATATTTACTATTTCAACTTTCTGACCTACAATAAGTTTCGAAGCTTCCATAAGCTCTTGATCTACCGTTATCGAACCAACGTAATTCAGATTTGCATCTGTTACTGTAGCTCTGTGAATTTTTCCATATAACATCTCAAACGTCATCTACTTATCCTTGTCCCATTTCCATCATTTTTAAAGGGCTTATAGCCTCATCCCAATACTCATCTGGAATAATATATTCTTTAACAGGATTGCCTTTAATGATATGTTCATCTATTATTTTATCTATTTTTTCCTTAGTAAGTCCAATATACATATGATGCCCTGGCTCAATTAGCATTACAGGTCCCATTTGACAGCGGTTTAAACATGCTGTTCTTATTGGATGAACTGTTGTTGTTATACCCATGACCATCAATTTATTTGCCATATATTGGTAAAGTTCACGCGTCATCTCATTAACGCAACTTGGTTTTGGCATACCCGGAGGTGAGCTCTGTTCACACTTAAATATATAAAATGCAGGTTGTGGAATTCCCATAATAATACCTTTTTTGTCTTATTTTTGAAATTGTATCAAAAAGTTATAGAATTTAGCTGAAAAAAATAAGTTAAACTAATAGGGTTCTTACCACTTCTCTATCATCAAAAGGAATTTTCTTACCTAGTATTTCTTGGTAAGTTTCATCACCTTTTCCTAAAATTACAACTATCTCATTTTCATCTTTTATCTGTAAAGCGTATTTTATAGCTTTTTTTCTATCAACTTCTACATGTAAAGAACTTTTATCTTTTATACCAGCAACGATATCTTGTATAATTTCATTAGGATTTTCACTTCTAGGATTGTCACTTGTTACTATCACTTTTTTTGCATATCTATTAGCAATATTACCCATTTGTGGTCTTTTATTTCTATCTCTATCCCCACCGGCTCCAAAAACAACTACTATGTTTCTGTCTTTTAACGCATCTAGTACTTTATCCATCCCATCAGGAGTATGAGCAAAATCAACTATCACTAAAGGATCGCTACTTACAACTTCCATACGTCCTTCAACTCCTCCAAAACTCTCAACAGCTTCACAAATTTCCGCCATTGGAGCCACTTCAAGCATATCGACTGCACTAATTGCTGCAACCATATTATAAAGATTAAAAAATCCATGTAATGGAGAGTGAAAATCATACATTTTGTCAAACTTCTGTATAACTGCACTAACACCATTAGTTAAAGAGTATGCAGTTACCTTGTAAGTTGAAGGATTATCGGCACCATAAGTCATGCAGTTTTTTCTGTTAAATCTTATTTTTCCATCATCTTTATTAATAAGTTTTGGCGTTTCATCATCAAAAAAGCTACTTTTAACAGCAATGTAGGCATCAATACTTCCATGGTAATCTAAATGATCTTGAGTAACATTCGTAAAGATTTTAAGTGCAAACTCTAATCCTTCTATGCGTTTTTGTTCAATCGCATGAGAGCTTACTTCCATTACAAAATATTCACATCCCTCTTCATATGCTTGTTTTATATTAGCCATTGTTTGTAGTATAGGAGGTGTTGTTAAACTTTTATTTTCATGCTTTGTTTCATTTATAAAGCAACCTCTGGTTCCTTGAAAAGCAACTTTTTTATTTAAATCTAAAAGTATTGAGTAAATTGCTGCTGCTGTAGTAGTTTTTCCATTTGTTCCAGTTATACCTATGATTTTTATTTTATCTCTAATCTCTAATATATCTAAGCACTCATTAGGAGTTAGTACTTTACATGTAGAAGATTTTTTAGCATCTTCTAGGTATTTTTTATTTTGATTTGTTAAAATAAATGCTATATTTTCACTACACTTTGTTGAGTCATCTGTGATTGCTTTAAAATCACTTCTATTTTTTATTTCTATTAACAATTTTCTACTTTTTTTACCAAACTTAACAATTTTTCATCATGAGGGTACAGTTGAACCGCACTCTCAAAGTAATTCATTGATACATCTTTAAAGCCATTATCTATAAGTTTCTCTAAAAAATCTATAAAATCATCTTTCTTATGAATAATTACTTTAGTAGAAAACATAATATCCTCAAAAGCTTCTTTAAAACTATCTTTGTTTTCTATAAAAACTTTAAAATCATCATATGCAATGCCATTTTCTTCGTTTATTTTAGCTTCCACTTCATCTTCTAAGAAAATAGATTCTAAATTTTCCAAAGTCAGATCAACTGAGTCTACTATCTCTTCTATCATCTCTTCACTATTTTTAACACCGCTGTCTTTGTTTATAAGATAGTATTCATAAAGCGCTATAGCTTCGTCTTCTTTTTCCATAGCCAATTCAGCCAATATTGCACTAACCCGTGCTTCTTTTGAGTCTGGTTCTTCACTTAATGCTAAAGAAAAATGCAAAAGTGCTTCTTCAAAGTTTTTTTTATAAAAACTTGTTATACCTCTTTTTAAATATTTATTCAAAACTAACCTTAATCAAACTTCTCAATACTATCTTCCATTCCTGGTGCTATATTGATAACTTCTATCTCCGGATGTATATCAATCCTAAGTTGTCTTTCTATTCCATACTTCAAAGTTTGACCACTAGAAGCGCATCCAACACATGCTCCTTGAAGTTGTACAAAAACTCTTCCGCTTTTTATAGCTAACAATGTCATACCACCACCATCAAGTGCTAACATAGGTTTTACTTTTTCTAACGATTTTTCTACTGCTGGAAGTAACTCTTCATCACTAAAAGGTATCATCATATCTCCATGTATTTATTAAATTGGCTTTGATTATACAATAAATGTGTGAAAAGAAAGTTTAAATTTTAAAGGAGTTTGGAGACCCAAAGGTCTCCAATATTAAGAAAGAATTATACTAACTCTATGAAAGCCATAGGAGCAGCGTCGCCTCTTCTTGTGCGAGTTTTGATGATTCTTGTATAACCACCATTTCTATCAACGTACTTAGGTGCAATCTCTTCAACTAGTTTCTTTGTACACTCTTTATCTTGAAGTGCAGAGAAAACTGCTCTATGAGCATTAAAGTCACCTTTTCCAGCTTTAGTGATTAGTTTTTCTATATATCCTCTAAGCTCTTTTGCTTTTGGGATTGTAGTCTCAATCTTTTCACTTTTTATAATTGCTATAGCCATATTCTTCAAAAGCGCAGCTCTATGCGTTGAAGTACGACCAAGCTTTCTATATCCATGCTTATGTCTCATTATTAATCCTCATTCGATTTCAAATCTGCGATTTTTTTCTTGAGTACTTCAACAGTGTCATCAGAAAAATCTGATCCAACTGGAAATCCTATTTCTTCCATCACAGCGTTTATCTCTTCTAGAGATTTTTTACCAAGGTTTTTAAGGTTTTTAAGCTCTAATTCACTCATTAATGCTAATTCACCTACAAATCTTACTTCTGCTCTATCTAAACAATTGAAACTTCTTGCACTCAAATTCAATTCTTCAACACTTTGTAATAGTTTGTTAAGTTCAACACTATCACTACTGCTCTCCTCTTTAGGAGTAATATCTATATCTAACACACCGTTAAATACTGACATTTGAGTGTACATAGCTTCTAAAGAATCTTTAAAAGCTTCAATTGGAGAAATTAATCCATCTGTTTCAATAGTAAAAACTACTTTTTCAAAATTTGGATTATCTTCAACTAGAACATTTTCTATATCATAGATAGCTTTTTTTACTGGTGTAAAAAAGGCATCCAATGCTATATAATCACCATCAACTAAATCTCTAACAGTTTCACTTGGTACATAACCTATACCTTTTTCTATAATTAGAGAAAAGTTAAGCTCTGCATCTTCGTTAATTGTTGCTAAATATCCCTCAGGAGTAACAACTTCTACTGTATCATTAGATAGGTCACTACCATAAATCTCTTTAGGACCACTAAAAGAGTAGTTCACTTCTACACGTTTCTCATCACCTTTGATTTTGAAACGAATATTTTTAAGATTTATTATAAACAGTGCAACGTCTTCTAGCATACCACGCATACTATCAAACTCATGTGTTACACCATCAATCTTAACAGCAGTTGGAGCAAATCCAACTGTGCTGCTAAGAAGTAATCTTCTTAATGGGTGAGCTAAAGTTACAGCAAAACCAGCTTCAAATGGATATGCTATTACCTGAGCTTTGTTATCTGAAATATTTTCTACTTCAATCTCTGTTGGCATATGTGCCGCTGTACTGATTTTTTTCACTTATACTACCTCACTTATTATTTAGAGTATAGCTCGACGATCAATCTCTCTTCAACCGGGATAACTACTTCTTCACGCTCTGGAAAACGAGTAAATACACCCATCGCCTTAGCAGCCTCAACGTCAACCCATGGAACTATTCCAGTTTGTGCTGTTAGTTCTAGTGAACGTACCACTTGAGGATTGCTTTTTGATTTTTCACAAATCTCAATTTTATCGCCCTTACGAACTTGATAAGAAGGAATATCTAATTTCTTTCCATTTACAAGTACGTGTCCGTGAGTTACAAATTGTCTTGCACATCTTCTAGTAGTTGCAAAACCCATTCTATAAACAACGTTATCTAAACGTCTCTCAATTAAAGTAATAAGGTTTTCTCCCGTATTACCATCTCTTCTTGCTGCTTCTTTAAACAATCTTCTAAATTGTTTTTCTGAAACGCCATACATAAACTTAGCTTTTTGCTTCTCTCTTAGTTGAAGTCCATACTCACTAATTTTTGTTCTTCTTTGACCGTGTTGTCCTGGTGCGTATGGACGTTTGTCCAATGCGCTCTTACCAGCAAGACGACGCTCACCTTTAAGAGCCAAACTAACACCTAGTCTTCTCTCAAGCTTTTCGACAGGTCCTCTGTATCTAGCCATCTTTTCTCCTAATTATTCTAAACCAAAAAAATATTTCGTTTTTTATATAATTATTAACTGAATGTTAAAATTAAACTCTTCTACGCTTTGGAGGTCTACAACCATTGTGTGGTAGTGGGCTGATATCTTTTAAGAAAGTTACCTTAATTCCCTCTGTTGCGCCAACACTTTTAACTGCTGTTTCTCTTCCGCTACCAGGTCCTTGAACCTTGATACCTACTTCTTTAATACCGTGCTCTTTAGCTTTTACTAATGCATCTTCAACTGCTTGCTGCGCTGCATAAGGAGTTGATTTTTTGCTACCTTTAAAACTAAGACTACCTGCACTGCTCCATGCGATAACATTACCCATTTCATCAGTTACAGTTACGACAGTATTGTTAAATGTTGCAGAAATGTAAACAATACCTTTAGCGATATTCTTTTTTGCAACTTTTTTACGTACTACTCTTCTTTTTGCCATTTAATTGTTCCTCTGAGTAATTATGCTTTTGCGCCGACGGTCTTTTTCTTACCTTTTCTCGTACGCGCATTAGTTTTTGTTTTTTGACCACGAACAGGAAGACCACGTCTGTGTCTCAATCCTCTGTAGCTACCCATATCCATTAGTGCTTTTATATCCAATGTAACTTTCTTTCTTAAATCACCTTCAACTTGGTAATTTTCTTGAATTTCATTACGAATAGCAGCAACATCTGATTCTGTTAATTCATGAACTCTTTTATCAAAAGATATTCCAGCAGCATTCAAAATCACTCTTGAAGTAGTTAAACCTATACCATAGATATAAGTCAAACCATATTCTACTCTCTTCTTTTTAGGAAGGTCTACACCTGCAATTCTTGCCATGTTTATCCTTGTCTCTGTTTGTGTTTTGGATTTTCACAAATGATTCTAACGATACCTTTACGTTTAATCACTTTGCACTTATCACACATCTTCTTTACAGAAGGTCGTACTTTCATTTTATGTCTCCTTTTTACTAGGCAAAGCCTAGAAAAAATTCCTCTCACTGAAGCTTCAGCTTTGCTGAGAAAGAATGGTTTAAAACATTCTTATCAGAACTAAACTTGTTCAGTGAAGAAATAAATACGAGGTTAAAAGATATGCCACGCACATCTAAACAGTCCACTCTAAAATTCGTAAACTGTCACAGGTTTAGTGAACTTGACTAAACCAATATTTGGAAAAATAGTGGGGTTTTTCTAAATATTCTTCACACAGTTTTACAAAAGGGGCATATTATACCAAAATAAACTAATAATTTACTTATATAAACTCTCAAAAAGCTCTTTTATAACTTCAAAAGGTTGTAGGAATTTTAGTTCCTGCCATTATAATAGGCTTTGCTCATTATAATGTATAAAAATTACTACTTATATCTATAAGTTATACGTCCCTTATCAAGAGAATAAGGAGTTAACTCCAATTTTACAGTATCTCCAGGCATTATTTTTATATAATGCATTCTCATTTTACCGGCTATGTGACATAAAACCACATGTCCATTTTGAACTTCTACTTTAAATGTTGCATTTGGTAGAGCTTCTAAAACTTTACCATCTACTTCAATTACATCATCTTTTGCCATATTTAAACATCCTTCTTATACTACCGATAAAATTTCGGCCTTATTATTTATAATTGCTACAGTATGTTCATAGTGACTTCCAAACAAGCCATCTTCTGAAACTACCGACCACTTATCTTCCAATATTTTTGAGATTCCACTCTTTTGACAAATCATAGGTTCTAAACAAAAAACCATACCGTTTTTTATTTTCGGACCTTGTTTTGGATTGTTACCTTCTAAATAATTAGGAATTTCTGGTTCTTCGTGAGGTTTTTTACCTATACCATGTCCACAGAAACTTTTTAAAGGTACATACCCTTTTGAGTGAATAAACTGCTCTAAAAGTAAGCTCAACTCTTTAAATCTCATTCCCGCTTTGATATTCCCTATTGCATAATAAAGAGCATCGCGTGAACAATCTATTATTTGTTGATTTTCTTTTAAAATTTCACCTATTCCAATAGTAACTGCAGCATCACCAAACCATCCATTTTTTTCTACTCCAATATCGAAACCTACTATATCTCCATCTTTAAGAGCATAATTATCTGGTATACCATGGATTATAACTTCATTTACAGAGGTGCAAACACCTGCTGGAAAACCATACAAACCTTTGAATGCGGGTCTTCCACCATTTGCTTGAATGAATTCCTCGCCCATAGCATTTAACTCTAAAAGAGTCATACCTGGACGAGCTTCATTTGATAAGAGTTGTAACGTCTGCGCTACAATTCTATTTGAAATTCTTAGTTTCTCAATATCTTGTGGTTTTCTAATAGCAATCGCCATTAAAGACCTACTGCACTCAATGTTTCATATTTATTCATATACATCTGAGCTTCAATTTTTCTCATAGTATCAAGTGCAACTTGAACTACAATAAGAACTGCCGTTCCTCCAAAGAAGAATGGAACACCCATAGTCTTTACCAAAACCCATGGTAGAGTTGAGATAAGTCCTAGATATATAGAACCCCAAAATGTAAGTCTACTAGCAACTTCATTTAAATAAAGTGCGGTACTTTCACCTGGACGAACTCCAGGAATAAAACCACCTTGTCTTTTTAAATTTTCTGATATGTCTTTTGCACTAAATACAATTGATGCATAAAAATATGCAAAGAATATAACAAAAATAAAAGTTAATACATTAAATGCATAACTATTAGGATTTAAAAAGTCATTTATTCTTTGAATTATAGGATTTGTACTAGCTTGCATTATTGTTGATGGAAACATCAAAATTGCACTTGCAAAAATAGGTGGTATAACACCACTTAAGTTTACTTTGATAGGTACATAATTCATAATTCTTTTGTGTTGGTTTTGCATCATTACTTTTCTGCTATAAGAGATAGGTACACGACGTTCTCCCATTTCAACATAAATAATTGAACCAACTGTAGCAAGGATAACAAGTAAAATACCAATAACAACCAAGAAATTCATCTCGCCTGTATTTACAAGGTTAATTGTTCCACCTATTGCACTCGGAATACCTGATACGATACCAGCAAAGATAATCAAAGATATACCATTACCAATACCACGTTGAGTAATCTGCTCACCAATCCACATAAGAAGCATTGTTCCTGTAAGCATTGAAGCAGCTGCAACAGCAGTAAATGTAGTCATATCAACCATAACTGCACTCTCACCACCACGACCTGTCATACTAGCGAGTCCAACAGACACACCAATAGCTTGAACAATTGTGATACCGATAGTTGCATAACGAATGATCTGCATATATTTAACCATTCCATCACGCTCTTTTTTCATTTTACCAAGAGCAGGGAATGTAGCAGCTAGAAGTTCCATAACGATTGAAGCAGTAATATATGGCATAATTCCTAGTGAAATTATACTCATTCTTTCAGCAGCATTACCGCTGAACATATTAAACATACCTAATGCATTTGAGTTATTTGAATCAAAGAATTCTTTAATTACATCAAGATTTACGCCAGGTACTGGCACATATGCCAGTATCCTGTACGCAAAAATAAAACCTAGAGTAATTAAAATCTTTTTAGTAAGATCATTACTCATGTTATTTGCCAGTATAAGTTATATTATCGTCTTTAATTTTAGCAGCAAGATCTTTCGCTCCTGCACCGATAAGTTTTACTCTACTAACTGTTCCAGCCATCTTGTGAACACTTCTGATTGAATCTAAAGTCAGTTCTTCAAGTGCAGCTACCGCTTTTACTCTATCTACATTAATACTGTATGGTTTACTTACTCTTGAGAAAAAACCAATTTTTGGTAATCTTTTACTTATTGGCTGTTGTCCACCCTCAAAGTTTCTCTTGATTTTGTAACCTGAACGAGACTTTTGACCATTACAACCACGACTCGCTGTTTTACCCATACCACTTCCTTGACCACGACCAACTCTCTTTCTTGAGTGAGTTGAGCCAGTAGCAGGAGTTAGATTATCTAATGCCATTATAACTCCTTACGCTTTAATCATGCTAAGAGCTTTCATTGTTGCTCTTACCACGTTTGCTGGATTATTTGAACCTAATGACTTAGTCAAGATATCTTTAATACCTGCAAGCTCTAGAACTGGACGAGTTGCACCACCGGCAATAACTCCTGTACCTTCACTAGCTGGTCTAAGTAAAATTCTACTTGCGTTATATTTTACTTCAATATCATGAGCAATAGTTGAGCCTTTAGTATTTACTTCAACAATACTTTTAAATGCGTCGTCTACTGCTTTTTTGATAGCATCAGGAACTTCTTTAGCTTTACCGAAACCAAATCCAACTAATCCGTTTTTATTTCCAACAACTACTAGTGCTGTAAATCTAAAACGTCTACCACCTTTAACAACTTTAGTTACACGGCCGATGTTAACGATGACTTCTTCAAATTCTTCTCTATTATACTTTTCCATTGAATCGTCTTTCCTTCTATTACAGCGTAATGCCGTTTTCTCTTAAGCTATCTGCAAAAGCAGCAACAACGCCATGATAAAGATATCCATTTCTGTCAAACACTACATTTGTTATCTCTTTACCTTTTAAAGTTTCAGCGAAAACTTTAGCAAGCTCACTTGCTCCAGCTTTACTAGCTTTAAAACCTAATTTTGTTCCATCTGCAGCTGCAAGTGTAACACTATTTACATCATCAATTGCTTGAACATAAACATATTTATTAGATTTAAAAATAGATACTCTTGGACGCTCTACTGTTCCAAAGATATCTGCTCTTACTCTTTTTTTACGCTTTATTCTTAATGCAAGTTTTCTTTTTAAAATATTTGCTCTCATTTGCTACCCCTATTTCTTAGCAGTTTTTCCCGCTTTACGGCGGATATGTTCTTCAACATACTTAACACCTTTACCTTTATATGGCTCAGGTGGTCTAAAACTTCTAACTTCAGCAGCAACTTGTCCAACAACTTGTTTATCATCACCTTTGATAGTAACAATATTTTTTTCTACACTAATTTGAAGACCTTTTGGGAATTCATAATTAATAGGGTGAGAAAAACCAAGTTGAAGCTCAAGAACATTTCCTTTAACTGCAGCTCTATAACCAACACCATTGATTTCCAATTGTTTTTGGTAACCAGTTGTTAGTCCAACTATAATGTTAGCGCTTAGTGCACGGTAAGTTCCCCAGTAAGCACGGTCTTGTCTATCATCACTGTTTGCAGTGAATACTATTTTACCGTCTTCTACTTTGACTCCAACATTGCCTTTAGTGTCCAACTCTTTTTGAACACTTCCTTTTTTAAATACAATTACATTTCCATCTACTGAAACATTTACCTCAGCAGGAATTGTAACTGGATTCTTTCCAATACGTGACATCTATTTCCTTTACTTGTCTACGATAAGACTTTACTTGAATGGTTATCGAATACCATAAAAGAAAACTGTTTTACCAGATACTACAAAGTACTTCGCCGCCAACTTTCTCTTTATGAGCGTCGTCGTTACTTAGTACACCTTTAGAAGTACTAACTACGATAGTACCATAACCGTTTTTGAATTTTTTAATCTCGTCAGAACCCTTGTAAACACGACGGCCTGGCTTTGAGATTTTTTTAACTTCTGTTATTACACTGTTATCATTTTTGTCATACTTTAATACAACTTTGATGAATTTTTTGTTTCCATCTTCAATAACATTAAAACTCTCGATGTAGTTTTTGTCTTGGAATACTACCATAACAGCTTCTACTAATTTTGAGTGCATTAACTGCGTAACATCTAATTTTCTTAATGATGCATTTCTAATTCTAGTTAGTGCATCTGCTAAGAGATCATTTATCATTCTATTTCCTTACCAGCTTGCTTTTTTAAGGCCTGGAATCAGACCTTCGTTTGCCATTTTTCTAAGACAAACTCTACATACACCAAAATCTCTGTAAACTGAGTGAGGACGTCCACAAATTTGACATCTGCTATATCCTCTAACTTTAAACTTAGGCGTTCTTGCAGCCTTTGCAATCATAGATTTTTTTGCCATGTTACTTGCCCTTCGCGAACGGAATACCAACTAATTCAAGAAGTCTAAATGCTTGCTTGTCATTAGCTGCAGTTGTAACAACTGTTATGTTCATACCATGAGTTTTTAATATACTATCAAAATCTACTTCTGGGAACATCAATTGCTCAGTTAAACCAAAGTTATAGTTTGCTCTACCGTCAAATCCATTTCTTGGTAATCCACGGAAATCCTTAACTCTTGGAAGAGCTACTGTTATTAGCTTATCCAAAAATGCATACATTTGTTCATTACGTAAAGTAACTTTAACGCCTACAGGATATCCCTCTCTTACTTTAAAACCAGCAACTGATTTCTTAGCATTCTTTACTAGTGCTTTTTGTCCACTTATTAAAGAAATAGTATCTACTATATTTTGTAAAATTTTACTATCGCTTCCGTCACTACCAGCACCAACGCTGATAACAACTTTTTCTAATGTAGGAACAAGCATTGGGTTTTTGATATCAAACTCTTTTACAAGAGCATCTTTTATCTCAGATGCATATTTAGCTTTTAATCTGTTCATTATTCAGCCTCTACTTTTTCAACATTAGAGATATCGATAGGCATCTCTTTGTTAATAAATCCACCATTTGGGTTAGCATCATCAGGTTTAACAGCTTTTTTAGCTATTTTACAACCCTCAACTACAACTTTAGAGTTCTTTGTAAGTACTCTAAGTACCTTAGCAACTTTACCTTTATCATCACCAGCGATAATTTTTACACTATCACCTTTTTTAATTTTAAATTTAGTAGCCATTATAGAACCTCCGGAGCTAGTGATACAATCTTCATAAAACCAGAATATCTTACTTCTCTACCAACAGGTCCAAAAATTCTTGTTCCTATAGGTTCTTTTTTATCATTAAGGATAACAGCTGCATTCTCATCAAATCTGATAAGTGAACCATTTTCTCTTTGTATCTCTTTTTTTGTTCTAACAACTACTGCTTTAACAACCTGTCCTTTTTTAACTTTACCAGTTGGTAAAGCTTTTTTAACAGAAGCAACAATAACGTCACCTACAGTTGCATAACGACGCTTAGAACCACCAAGTACTTTGATACACATAATCTCTTTAGCACCAGTATTATCAGCAACAGCTAATCTAGTAAAACCTTGTATCATTACTCAACTCCTACCGTAACTATCTGTGATAGTCTAAAAGATTTTCTTTTAGATAGTGGTCTACACTCGATAGCTCTTACAATATCGCCAGCTTTTGATTCATTCTTCTCATCATGAACGATAAACTTCTTAAAACGCTTAACATATTTGCGATATTTAGGGTGCATTACGCGTCTCTCTACTAAAACAGTGATTGATTTATCACCAGTTTTTTGTACAACTACGCCTTGTATTTCTCTTTTTAAAGCCATTACTTTCCCCTAATCACTTATTTTGAGCCGAAATAGCCGTATTAATACGAGCGATATCTCTTCTAACTTCTCTAATCTCATTTGAATTAGTTAGTTGCATTGTCTTTAACTTTTGTTTTACTGTAAACAAAAGAACCTTTTTCTCTTTTAATAATTCTGCTAACTCAACAGCAGTTTTTTCATTTAAATCAGTATACTTCATTTTCGCTCTCTCTATTAACTATCTTAGTTTTGAAAGGTAGCTTATGCATAGCAAGTGTAAGTGCTTCACGCGCTAACTCTTCGCTAACTCCAGCCATCTCAAAAATGATTCTTCCTGGCTTAACGTTCATAACCCATCTATCAACTGGTCCTTTACCCTTACCCATTCTTGTCTCAAGTGGCTTAGCTGTTAAAGGTTTATCAGGGAATACACGAATCCAAGTTTTTGCTTGACGCTTAACATGTCTTGTATAAGAAATTCTCGCTGCTTCTATTTGACGTGAATCAATACGACCAGCTTCAGTAGCTTTAAGTGCTATTTCACCAAAGGCAATTGAATTACCTCTAAATGATTTACCACGGTTTCTACCCTTCATCATTTTCTTAAATTTTGTTCTTTTAGGCATTAACATTAGTTTTTACCTCTTCTTGGTTTTCTAGGTCTCTTCTCTTCTTGTGGCTCAGCTTGAACACCTGTTGTTAAAACTTCACCTTTAAAGATCCATACTTTAATACCGATAATTCCGTATGTAGTATGAGCTTCTGCGAAACCGTAATCTATCTTAGCTCTAAGTGTATGAAGAGGAACTCTTCCCTCTAAGTACCACTCAGTTCTAGCCATTTCAGCACCACCAAGTCTACCTGAAACAGATACTTTAATACCTTTTGCTCCAGATTTTTGTGCACCTTGAATAACTTTTTTCATAGCTCTTCTAAATGCAACACGACGCTCTAACTGCATTGCAACATTTTCAGCTGCAAGTTGAGCAGAAGCTTGTGGCTTTCTCTCTTCTTTAATGTTTACATTAACATCTTTACCAACAAGCTTGTTAAGTTTAACTCTAAGCTTCTCGATATCTGCACCCTTCTTACCAATAATGATACCAGGTCTTGCAGCGATAACTGTAACTCTTAATTTTTTAGCAGTTCTTTCAATAAGAATTTGACTAACACCAGCATAGTAAAGCTCTTTTTTCAAAAACTTTCTGATTTTGTAATCTTCGCCAATATTTGCCGCTAAATTCTCTCCAGGAAACCATCTTGAATCCCAGTTTCTATTGATTCCAAGTCTTAAACCAATTGGATTTACTTTTTGACCCATCTTAGTCTTCCTTCTTTGCAGCTTTTGATACTTCTACAAATACATGTGAAGTTGGTTTTCTGATGCCACTAGCACTTCCTCTTGCTCTTGGTCTAAATCTTTTAAGAACTGGACCTTGATCTATACGACAAGATGAAATCACTACTTCTTCTGGCTCATAACCACCATTAGCTACTGCACTTGCAATCACTTTTGAAATAATCTTTGCAGCTTTGTTAGGCATAAATTCAAGACTTGCAAGAGCAAATTCTGCGTTCATTCCTTGAACTTCACGAGCTACAAGTCTAGCCTTAAGTGGAGATAGTCTGATAAATTTTAATGTTGCTTTACTCATAACTATTTACCTACCTTCTTCTGAACAGAACCTTTATGACCCTTAAAAGTACGTGTTGGAGCAAATTCACCAAGTTTGTAACCAATGTGATTCTCAGTTACATATACAGGGATGAAGTTTCTTCCATTGTGTACATTTAATGTTAAACCGATCATGTCAGGTGTAACAGTACTTCTTCTAGACCAAGTCTTGATAGGCTTGTTTGACTTTTCCTCTTTTGCTTTTAACACTTTTTTAATCAAGTGATCATCTACAAAAGGACCTTTTTTTAGACTTCTTGCCATCTATCTTCCTTTTCTTCTAGAAATAATCAGTCTGTCGCTCGCTTTTTTACGACGAGTTTTAGCACCTTTAGTTGGTTTACCCCAAGGAGTAACTGGGTGACGACCTGAGTTTGTTTTACCTTCACCACCACCATGAGGGTGATCGATTGGATTCATCGCAGAACCACGAGTTTGTGGTCTCTTTCCAAGGTGACGACTACGTCCAGCTTTACCAATAACAACGTTAGCCCAGTCTTCACATCCAACTGTTCCTATTGTTGCCATACATTCTGCAAGTACTTGTCTCATTTCACCAGATGGAAGTCTAAGAACAACATACTTCTCTTCTTTACCCATAAGTTGAGCATATCCACCAGCACTTCTAACCATTTGAGCACCTTTACCAGGTTTCATCTCGATGTTATGAAGAACAGTACCAACTGGGATATTTTTCATTTTCATTGCATTACCAGGTTTGATATCAAGTCCAGCTTCTGCAGCCATAACTTTATCTCCAACATTTAAACCTGATGGTTGAAGAATATATCTCTTTTCACCGTCAGCGTATTTGATAAGTGCGATACGACAAATTCTGTTTGGGTCATACTCGATAGCTTCTACAGTACCTTCGATATCAAATTTTCTTCTTTTGAAGTCAATGATTCTATATAGCTTCTTAGCACCACCTTGCTTATGACGAGATGTGATTCTACCATTGTTATTTCTACCAGCATGTACTGGAAGTTTTACAAGTAGAGAAGGAACGCTCGCTTTTGCTGTAATGTCACTTGAATCCAAGCCAGTAACATATCTACGACTCGGAGTATATGGTTTATATGATTTAATAGCCATATTATGCTCCTACATTTTCTAATTGAGCGCCCTCAGGTAATTGAACGTAAAATTTCTTAAAATCGTTACGTTTACCTTGAACACCTTTAAATCTCTTCACTTTTCCTAAAACTCTCATTGAGTTTACTTTTAGAGGAGTGAAGCCAAAGTACTCTTTAAGCACCTCTTTAAGACGGTTTTTAGTCATTCTTGTTGAAGTCTGAATAACTACTGTACCATTCTCTTGAAGGCTCAAACTCTTTTCAGTATAAAGTATTGCTTTGATATCAGTTATATCTGCCATAATTAGCCCTCTTTTGCTATTGTTTCAAGCACTGATTTTTCTATTACTACTGCATAAAATGCTGTAGCTAAATATGCGTTTAGTTCATTTGATTCTATTAAATAAGCTGTAGGAACATTTCTAAATGCTAAAAATGTTTTCTCATCAATTAAATCTTTTACAATCAGTACATCTCTTGCGCCTATTGATTTTACAATCGCTGCCGCATCTTTTGTTTTACCAGACTCAACTGCTATAGAATCAACTACAAAAAGTGCATCTTTTGATGCTTTTTCGTTTAATGCGAATTCTAATGCTAATCTTTTCTGTTTTTTATTCACTTTTTGATCATAGTTTCTATTTGCTCTAGGACCAAAAGCGATACCCCCACCTCCCCATACAGGGTTAGTTCTACTACCAGCACGCGCTCTACCGCCACCTTTTTGTGCGAATGGTTTTTTACCACCACCACTTACATCACTTCTACTTTTAGTTGAAGCTGTATTTGCACGTAAAGCTGCTTGATATGACTTAACATATAGGTGTAAGTTATGAGAGTTTATTCCCTCAAATTTCTCAGGAAGAGCTAACTCGCCTGAATTTTCAAATTTATCATTAAGTACTATTGCTTTACTCATTTAACAATCCTTACTCTGCCTATTGCACCATTTGGTCCAGGAACTGCTCCCTTAACCGCTAGGATACCGTTTTCAGCGTCAAATGAAACAACGTCATTTTTAACTGTAACTTTAGCATTACCCATGTGTCCTGGCATTTTTCTACCTTTTTGAACACGTCCAGGCCACTCAGCATTACCAATAGAACCACCAGTTCTATGGAATCTACTACCGTGACTTGCAGGTCCACCAGCAAATCCGTGACGCTTTATAACACCAGCAAAACCTCTACCTTTAGAGTTAAAACTTACTTTCAAATTTTTTGCTTCGCTTAGTGGTGCTGTATCAATTGTTCCAGCTTCTGCGTTTGCAACATCCATAGTAACAAAACGGTTAAACTCAGCACTTAGGTCATACTTCTTTTGTTGACCAGCGATTGCTTTGTTCATTTTCTTACCACTTGCATATGCAACGATTGCACGCTTAGATTCGTCTACTTCACAAACTTTTGCTTCTACTACTTTTAAAAGAGTAACAGGAACAGCCGGTACAGCAATAGTTCTGCTCATTCCGATTTTTTCTACTATATATTCCATCATTTACTCCCTATTTACCCATAGCTCTTACTTCGACATTCACCTCAGGTGCTAAGTCAAGTTTCATTAAAGAATCAATAGTGTCAGTTGTAGCAGATACGATATCTATCATACGACCGTGTACTCTCATCTCAAATTGCTCTCTTGATTTTTTATTAACGTGTGGTGATTTAAGCACTGTATAGCGCTTTATCTTTGTCGGCATAGGAATTGGGCCTCTAATCTCAGCTCCAGTTCGCTTAACAGCTTCAATAATTGCTGCAACAGATCTGTCTAAAACTCTATGGTCATACGCCTTGAGTTTAAGTCTAATTTTTTCCATGTATTACCCCTAAAAAGAACTTGTCACCTCGAAGGATGACTTTAAAAGGAACGTGATTATACGTAAATTTTGCTTAAAAGTCAAGTATATAGGGCTTTTTGATATTTTTTAATTGATTTTATTTCCTTTTAATAAGGAAAAGAATAAAATTCACTCATGGAAATATTAGAAAATCTTTATGATATAAAACACAAAAACAATCATTATTTTGATAGAAAACTTTTTATCACGTCTAAAAAAACCCTGATAAATGGGGTTAAAAAGAGTGGTAAGACTTCTTTGATAATTGACTACTTATCTAATTTTGCACAAGACGAAATCTTATATATAGACTTAAACGATACAAGAGTTGATAAAAAATCGATAGCAAAAAATCTAAAAAAATTTGTTGAATCTAAGCCAATAAAAATACTAGTAATTGAAAATTTTGATAATAGTTTTGAGGTGCCACAAACAGAAGAAATCATTCTTACCTGTAAAGAAAATATAGATGGATTTGAAATATTAACACTTTATCCTTTGGATTTTGAAGAGTTCATATCGTTTGATCAAAGACACTCCAATGTAGAACACATATTTCAACTTTTTGCCAACATGGGTTCATTTCCTCAAATCATATTAAACTCCTCAAACAGTGTACATTGGTCCATGCAAGAGATGTTACATATAATGATAAGTGACCCAACAGAATTTGAGATATTTAAAAAATTCAGTGAAGCGCAAAGCTCCAAGATATCTCTTTTTCAAATATATAACCAACTCAAGTCTAGTATCAAGATTTCAAAAGACTCTTTATATAAAAAAGTAAAAAAACTCGAAAATGAAAAAATGCTTTTTTTAATAGAAAAGTACGGTTCACCAAAATCAAGCAAAAAATTATTCCTTATAGACTTTGCTCTTAAAAATGCTCTAACCTTTAAAAAAGAGTTTTTAAAAAGATTTGAAAATATGGTTTTTTTAGAGTTAATGAAAAAAGGGCATAAAATATATTACAGCGACAATATAGACCTTTATATACCCAAAAGTCATTATGGAGTTCTTTGTATTCCTTTTTTACCACAAGAGATGATAAAACTAAGACTTCAAAAAATACTCTTACATGTAAAGGAATTAAACATAAAAAAAATAGATATAGTAACGGTTGGAAACGAGGGAGAGTTTTGGCTTAAAAATATAAAATGTTCAATCATTCCTTTTTGGGATTGGGCTTTACAGGACTAATAAACTTTCTTAATTCAACACCTTTCTTATTGTTATTTTATTGCCCTTTTCATTATAGTAAAATCTATCAAGTAGTTTTTTGATTATCATAATACCTCTACCATTAAAGTGTTGCGGACTAATTGCAAGTTTACGAAGGTCTCTAGTATCAAACCCTTCTCCTCCATCTTCTATTCTTGCAATTAATACTTTTGATCCACCCTCTTTTTTAATTATATATTCAACTATTATCTCTCTATCATTGAATTTAAGTTGTAAGTCTTTTAAAAGAGTATCAAAAGTACCATCTTCTATTAATTTATTTTTTCTTTTTTTATCTATTCCAAATACACCATGTTCTAAAGCGTTCATTAGTAGTTCACTCAAAGCTAAAGAGAGTTCCGACATCTCTTTTGGTTTTGCACTGTTTTTTGTTACGTATTCTCCAATTTCATAAATCAGGTCATTTATATCTTCTAAATTTGGCCTAATAGTTTTTTTTATAAAATTACAATTATACTCAAGTGAATCAACATAAAAAAACAAAATATCATCGTCTTTTGTTTTTATATTTTTTTTCATTCGTTGATTAAAATCTAAAAAATTTTCAGACTCAATAAAATCTTGGTACATAGTATCTCTATAAAATTCGCCATTTTCAATAGTAGTTTCACAAAGTCCATCAGTATAAAATAGTGCTTTTTTGATATTTGTCACATCTACTCTTTGAGTTTTAAAATCATCTGTATACTGGCTTATTGGAGCATTATTACTTTTAACTTTTATAAACTTTTTATTATCTGTATAAATAAGTGATGCAGGCATTCCAAAAGAAGCCTGTTCAAAACTACCGGTATATTGATCATATAGACCAAAAAATATTGCTACCATCTCATTATCCAAAAGCTCATACTTCACAAAATCTATATAATCTTTTATCCACTTTTGAAAATCAAAACTTTTACTCTTCTTCATTTGATCAAATATATAATTAAGCAGGGAAGTTGTAGTTGCAGCAGTAATAGAAGCAGAAATTCCTTTACCCATAGCATCAAGGATAAAAAACACAACTTTTCCGTCTTGAGTTTTTCTAAGAGAGTAACTATCTCCTCCTAAAACATCAAGAGGTTGAAAAACAGCATCCATTCTAACTATTTTTTTTTGATCTTCTCTATTTAGTTCAATCTGTTGATAATAAAAATCATTTTTCATAAGATTTAACTCTTTATCAAGAGCATTTTGAAGTTCTAAGGTTACTTTTTTCATATACGCATTTTAAGTAAACTTCTATTAAAATACGCTTTACATGTAAAGGAGTAAAAATGCTATGTGGGATAGATGAAGCAGGACGAGGATGTATTGCCGGTCCTCTTGTTGTAGCAGGTGTAGTTTTAAAAAAAAAGATAGATGGTGTGGGGGATTCTAAAGCTTTAAGCGAGAAAAAAAGAGATTCACTATATGAGATTATTAAAAAAAATGCGGACTATAAAATTGTTTTTTGTGATAATGACATGATAGATGAAAAAGGTCTTAGTTACTGTTTAGGCCACTGTATTAAAACTATAAAAGAGCACTTTAGTAAGTGTGACATACTTATGGATGGTAACAGCTCTTTTGGTGTAAATGGTGTAAAGACCATGATAAAAGCTGATGCAAAAGTACCAGAAGTAAGTGCTGCGAGTATCTTAGCAAAAGTAAGCCGTGACCATTATATGTATTCAATCGCACAAGAGTTCTCTAATTACTCATTTAAAAAACACAAAGGTTATGGAACAGCTTTACATGTAAAAGAGATTTCAGAGTTTGGATACTCTAAAGTTCATAGAAAAAGTTTTAAAATAAAATCTTTAAGAGAACCTACTCTTTTTTAACTTCCCCATAACTCATCAAATGTTTTACCCTCTACATGTAAAGAGTTTGTGAGCTCTAACAGTCCCGTATTTTTCATGATCTTAGTAACTTTTGGAGCCCAAGTTTCTCGATAGTTAAAAGAGTTCTTTTTTCCACTAATCATATATATAAACTGTATATTAGTATCTCTATCAAACAAGATACTTTCTCCATGCAGTTTTACTTGTTTATCAAGCATCTCTCTAGCTTCTACAAATGGTTTAAATTTTTTATTCCTATTTATCCAATAAGCAGCAAAATCTTCCATACAGGCTAAATTTGCTTCTCTTTTCAAATCAGGATTCTTATCTAAAAAATCTAAATCTTTAGAAGTCCCTGCAATACTTTTTGGTCTATAATCTTTTTTAAGGCTTTTAGGTCTTTTTTTCCATATAAGTTTGTCTTTTTCATATTTTTCTATCATACTTCCATAAAGAACCTTTGAGCTGTCATCTTTGGGGTTGGGAAGATAAAGTGCCGGTAGCTCAGCTTCGCCTTTTTTTGCTCCAAGACTAAGTATATTTCCTGTTATCTTAGCAACATATCCTCTACCATAACCAGACTCAACCCCCGCAATTGCCAACAAAGCTGCAGGAGGAACGTTATACTTAAGCCCAATTTTAACTGCATTTTGAGCTATATCTTTATAAAAATTCTTTACATGTATATATTTTCTATATCTATATACCTTAGATATTTGTTTCTCTTTTAGAATTACTTTTGGCTCTTCTTTACTCTCAAATATATCTATAAAAGTGAAAACAAGTACTATAGCTACGATAAAAAATAGTAAAAAACTAAGAAAAACCTTTTTTGACATTTTCTATTCTCGAACTCATTCCTAAAAGAAGCATATCAGCGATAACCAAAGCCGCCATAGACTCAGCCACTACACTTCCACGAACTGCTATACAAGGGTCATGTCTTCCTTTAAGTGCACAGTTTTGTTCAACATTTGAAGTATCAACTGTATCTTGATTTATAAAGATTGAAGGTGTTGGTTTAAAATAGACTCTTAAGTCTATATCGTCTCCATTACTA